>QHZX01000455.1 GCA_003224835.1 Acidobacteriota bacterium
CTCTGCCAAAAGGGGGGACAAGCGACCTGGTCCAGACCAGCTACGGATTTCATATCATTCATGTTGACGACAAGCAAGATTCACACGTGAAGCCGCTGGACGAGGTGAAATCGCAGATTGAACCGCTGCTGAAGCAACAGAAAGCTTCGCAAGCCTCGCAGCAGGAGACTGAGCAGTTGCTGAGCGATGCCCGCAACACTGGTAGCCTCGAGAAAGCCGCGGCTAAGAAAGGCCTGCAGGTAATCACCACTGACTTTGTGGATAGCAAGGCGCTGCTGCCGGGGATCGGCAGTGATCCGCAGTTTATGAGCACGGCTTTTGCGCAAGAGGAGAACGCACCTCCAGACCAAGCCAAATTGCACCAGGGCTACGCGATTTATCAAGTCACCGCGATTAAGCCGCCCTCAACTCCAACGTTTGACGAAATTCGCGGCCGGGTAGAGCAGGAGTTCAAGAATGAACGCGCGACCCAGCTGCTTAGCCAAAAGACTCAAGAGCTTTCAGATCGAGCCAAGTCTGCCCACGACCTGAAGAAGGCAGCGAAGGAACTTGGCGCCGCCTATAAGACCAGCGACTTCGTCCCGCCAGACGGGCAAGTCCCGGATATCGGATCCATGACTGGATCGGCCGCGGTGGCGTTTACTTTGAAGCCCGGCGAGATCAGTGTCCCTGCAAATACAGGAACTACGGGGGCAGTCCTGGCCGTAAAGGAGCGCCAGGCACCGGCTGAGCAGGATTATGTAGCGAAGAAAGATCAGATCCGTGACAGCGCGCTTCAGCAACAGCAAGCTGAGATTTTCAACTTATTCTTGGGAAACTTGCGCGAGTCCATGCAAAAAGCTGGCAAGATAAAGGTCAACGACAAAGAGTTGGCGACATTGACCAAAATGCGCACTGAGGAGAACGAGTAAGCAGTGGTCGGTTCTCAGTGGCAGTTTCGCCGATGCGCTGAGTAAGCAACGACGAAGCCCTTATCCTGATCTGCAAACACTGACCACTGAAAAGTAACCACTGCCCTGCTTCTGTATGCCTTTCCCCCGACTGACTGGAATTCTGCTGCACCCCGTCTCGCTGCCGTCGCGCGGAGGCATCGGCGATCTTGGCCCTGCGGCCTACGAATTCCTTGATTTTCTGGCGCAAGCTCGTCAGGGCCTGTGGCAAGTGCTGCCGCTGAATCCGCCCGCGAATGGAAATTCGCCCTACTCATCTACTTCGGCGTTCGCTGGAAACCCGCTACTGATCAGCCTCGAGCGGCTGGCGGAAAAAGGCTGGCTTGATGCGGCGGCTCTCTCCGGGTTGAGCGCTACTGTCGGCGCAATCGACTATGAACAGGTAAATCGCGACAAGCTCCCTCTACTTTGGCAAGCCGCAAAAACTTTTCTGGACCGGTCGAATGGTGAGTCCCGCCAGCGCTTCGATCGTTTTTGCCAGGAAAACTGCTGGTGGCTGGACGATTACGTTCTGTTCGATGCTCTGCGTCAAAGGCACGGGAATAATTGGGACCAATGGCCATCGGCCTTGGCGCGCCGTGAATGTCCCGCGATTAAATCGGTTCAGGAGGAACTCAGCTCCGAGCTTGCGGTTCGCAGCGTGCTGCAGTTCTTTTTCTGGGAGCAGTGGCACGCGCTGCGAAATTATTGCGCGCAGAAATCCATTCGGGTCGTTGGAGATATAGCTATTTTTGTTGATTACGGCAGTGCCGACGTCTGGGCGCATCGCGATCTGTTTCGCCTGCGCGAAGAAGACCTTCTGCCGGAAGTTGTCTCCGGAGTGCCGCCCGATTACTTCAGCGCAACCGGACAGCGCTGGGGCAATCCTCTCTACAATTGGGACGCGATTCGGCGCACCGGATATCGCTGGTGGATCCAGCGCCTGCGCTGGGCAACCGAGACCTGCGACTTTATCCGGCTGTCGACGGGCCTGGTGACGAGTTTTTCTTCAAACTCAAAGACGCGCTCGGCGGGTTGCCGTTTTTTGCCGAAGATCTGGGGTTAATTACACCCGACGTGGTCGCGCTTCGCGACCGCCATAATATTCCTGGAATGGCGGTATTACAGTTCGCATTCGGCGACCCTGGCGCACATGCTTATCTGCCGCATCGAATCAACAGCAAGTACGTGATTTACACCGGCACGCACGATAACGATACAACGCTTGGTTGGTGGTCCACTTTGAATGAAAAAGAACGCAGGGCAGTAGTCGGTTTGATCGGCCCGTGCGAAGACGGACCTAACTGGGGACTGATTCGGCTCGCGCAAAGTTCTCCCGCGAGTCTTTCGGTTGTGCCGCTGCAAGATGTGCTTGGCCTTGGCAGCGAAGCCCGATTGAATACGCCCAGCACGCATATGGGCAACTATCACTGGCGTTGCCACCCGGGGGCGCTGAAACCGGAGCTAGCGGAAAAACTTGCAGCCATCGCCGAAGTGACGGACCGCCTGCCCGAACCGCTTCCCGTTCCCGCGGTGGGAAATTTTGTAGCGTAGTCGTTAGGTCCTTGCGATTTGCTCTGACAGGAATCCGCGGCCTTTGCGTTCCGTTCCGAGTGCCAGCACGACAATGAGCAGCGCAATATTGATCGTTTCGAATCCCGCCAGCGCCCAGGAATAACCAAATTTACTCCGAAGCGCGTATTCGATCGAATTGACTGGCGCGGCAATCAGAATTCCGAGCTGATATGCCAGCCCCGGCAAGAGCCCGCGGGTCTGATCGGGGGAGAGCTCGTTTAAATGCGCGGGAATAACTCCCCATGCTCCCTGCACTCCCGCTTGCATAATGAAAGCCGCGACGGCGATGGCCAAAAGCGTGCCGCCGAACGCCCATGCAGGAATGGTTGCCAAGGACAGGAGGAGCGCAAAAATCATGCTTCGCCGCCGACCCAGGAGCTCCGAGAAGTGTCCAAAGATAAGGGTGCCGATCACCGCGCCGATGTTATAGAGAAGTGCGATGTAAGAAACGATGTGCGAATTAGCGCCGCGTGTGGATTTAAGGAAGTCGGGATATAAGTCTTGCGTGCCATGTGACAGGAACATCATCAGCGTCATCATCAGCACTAAGTAAAGGGCGGATTTCCAGTTTTGTTTCACCACGGCTAGAATGGCGCGGGTTGATGGCGCCCGGTGCTGCTTCCATGCTTCGGATTCCGGCACCTTGGAACGTATATAGAGTGCGAGTAGGGCTGGCGCGCCTCCAATCCAGAACATTGCTCTCCACCCGAATGCAGGTTCGATAAAGCGCGCAGCCAACGCCGCGAGAAGATATCCAAGGGGATAGCCGCTCTGTAAAACACCGGATAGAATGCCGCGCCACTTCGGCGGGGCCGCTTCCATTGCAAGCGAAGCTCCAACGCCCCACTCACCGCCCATACCTATTCCATATAGCGCGCGCAGAATCAGAAACACGGTGTAGGTCGGCGCGAAGCCGCACAGCAGTTCAATGACGGAGAAAAAGATCACATTCGCCATGAGCGGTCGCCGCCGCCCATAACGGTCAGCCAGCAAGCCAAATATGATTGCGCCGACCGGCCGCATCGCCAGCGTTGCAGTGAGTGTAAAAACCACCTGTGTTTTGGTTACATGGAACTGCGATGCGAGGGTGTCCACCAGGAACACGAGCACGAAGAAGTCGAAAGCATCGAGCATCCAGCCCAGGAAGCCGGCAGTGACCGCATGCCACGCGCGCGATGGTTGCACAGCGGAAATTGAAACTGGCATTTGGCCGGGCATGGGCGCGAGTTAGAAGAACATGATTGTATGCGTAATGCGAAGTGCGCTCACTGCCCTGATATTCGGTCGTCCAGCAGCAACGGTCCGAGTGGGCATTGCTGGCATTGTGCTTTTGCTTTCAAGCAAGACTGTTTTCCTGCACTAACGATGAGGCGATGCATTTCATTGGAGACCGGTGCAGAGGCGGATCGCCGGGCGAGGCTCAAGAACTCGAATCTCTTCATAGGTCGCCTTCTCACTCAGAATGCCGTGGCGCTCCGCCAGTCGGCGCGTGTATGCGTCGACCACAAAGACCGGGTGCTGACCTGCATACAAAAGAATCGAATCTGCGGTCTCTGGGCCTACTCCGTTCAACGACAATAACTGTTCTCTCAGTTCTGCCGTAGGTTGGGCAAACATTTTGCTTAGCGAACCAGCGTAGCGGCGGTCGAGAAATTTCACAAAAGTTTTCAGGCTGCGTGCCTTCTGCCGGAAATAGCCGGACGAGCGAATCAATCGCTGCAATCTGTTCAGTGGAACATTCCGAATTCCCTGTGCGCTCAAAACTTTTGCCGAGCGCAGGTTTTCCATAGCAATTTCAACGTTGCGCCAGCTGGTGTTTTGCGTCAGGTAAGCTCCGACGATCACTTCAAAGCGGCTCTTTGCCGGCCACCAGTGCTGGCGTCCCCATGCACGTGCCAGAGTCGAATAGATTGCAGCGATGTTTTCTTCGGACGATAGCTTTGGCATCAGCTTCAGTCTATGGAAGTCGCGGGGATGTGTCCAAGGTGCATGACCCTTCGCGCAGGAGCTGCCACATGTCGCATCCAGCAAGGCATTTAGCGCATTCAGTGCACTCAAAAATCTTAAGTGTGAGTACAAGTACTTAAGTTACTTTCAAGGTAACCGATTCAAGGTGACAATTTGTGTCACCGGAACTTGTGCCTGCCATCCCCTGAAACGGGCACGCTTTCTGCGCCGGGGCAGAGTTTCCCGGACCTTCGTTTCTGCCGTATCAGGAGATTGGGGCATGTCTCAAAGACTGGGCGACCTTCTTGTCAAAGAGAAGATCATCACCCCAGACCAATTGCAACAGGCGATCAGGGTGCAGAAAGAAACCAACTGCCGCCTGGGCAGCGCATTGGTCAAACTTAATTTTCTCACCGATGAAGATGTCACTAATTTCCTATCGCGCCAATACGGCGTTCCGGCAATCAATCTTTCTTATTTTGAAATCGATGCTTCGGTAGTCAAGCTGATTCCGCACGAGACCGCCAAACGTTATCAGATTCTGCCGCTGAGCCGGGTGGGGGCTTCTCTCACCATCGCCATGGTTGATCCCACGAATGTTTTCGCCATGGACGACATCAAGTTCATGACTGGTTTCAATATCGAGCCGGTCGTAGCTTCTGAAAGCGCGATCCTCGAGGGAATTGACAAGGCCTACGGGAACAGCAAGGAAGAAGATCTCGACCGGGTAATGCAGTCAATTACGGACATGGACGAGGCCGACGTCGAACTGCAAGCCGACGCGGAAGAGATTGGCTTGGCCGATCTGGAGAAGGCGGCGGATGAAGCGCCAATCGTAAAGCTGGTCAACCTTATCCTCACCGATGCTGTGAAGCGTGGCGCCAGCGACATTCATATTGAGCCTTACGAAAAAGAATTTCGAGTGCGTTTCCGTATTGATGGCGTGCTGCAGGCAATCATGTCGCCTCCGCTCAAACTCAAGGATGCGATCACGTCGCGCTTGAAGATTATGGCGAAGCTGGACATCAGCGAGAAGCGGCTTCCGCAAGACGGCCGCATCATGCTGAAGATGAACATCGGCGGAAAGAAAAAGCAGCTCGACTTCCGCGTGAGCACGTTGCCGACTTTGTGGG
>QHZX01000434.1 GCA_003224835.1 Acidobacteriota bacterium
GAAGGGAATCGGCCATGGTGCTGAGCGATGCGACAGGAATGCTGGCTTCATGATGAAGAACGTCCAGATCCAAATCCATCAACTGATCGAGTTCGAATGCTTCGACTCCGCTGATCGCCATCCGCATGCTGTCGCAAAAAAAATATCGGACTTCGTGGTTCTTCAGAAACTCAGGATCTTTTGAGAAGATCGGACTCTTTTCGGGATCCTCAATGTCGGTCTCAAGTGACATCAATCCCTGCCTGCGGGCTTTATTCAGGAGCTCGTACGTGAGCCGAAGTGATTCGACATAACGTTGCTTGGTGAACTTCGAGCCCTTAAAAACCAGGACGATGCCGGCGGCGATCTGTTTCAGGATGTGCAGAGGATTAGCAATGAGAACTGTCCCCCCAGCAGCGCCGCCAATGATCAGCAGTTCCGCCGGCTGTATCAGGACCCTAACGCTGCCGTGTTCCATGAGATATCCGCCGAGAATGGCCACGATCACGACAATGATGCCGATGATTGCGAACATTAGAGTCTTCCAAAGCAGTCTGATCCGGAGCACACTCCGGGAAGAGGGCAGGGAAACCCTCAATACCCATATCGGCAGAAACATAGAGATACTTCATGGAAGGGTGGCAGTCGACGCGTGTTCGCCCGAAACAGCCCGTCTGGTGCGAACATCGGCCTGTGGAAGCGCTTGGCACGTTCGTGCCATTCTCAATTTTGTCTCGCCCAAATACCTTTGTTCGTGAGCAGTTCTGGGGGAGGGCTGCCCGGGCGTCTCTGACTCGCAAGAGTCGTGAGACGCCCGTTTAATTTGTTGATGCAGTTTTTTGATCTCGTCCTTCGTCGCGATTTCCTGGAAAAAGTAAAAAGGGAATAACACACGCTTTGCGAGCGACTGATAATTTGCGGTTTCACTATTGAGATGTGAACCGCTGGAAATCGGCTTGGCATTCGCGTCCAGACCGGCATTGCGTTTCCTGATTGCGCGATCCCACTTCGCACAGATTCCGCAGTCTAAAGTGAACCGTGTTTTTGGCCGATGTTGACACGGTGAGCGGCGCCCATAGTCCTGTTGTGCCCGGCACCAAGCCTTCCGGCGCAGTTCTGAGTTATGTCGCGCGCCAGCCGATCTTAACCGCCGACGAAAAGGTTTATGGTTACGAACTCCTGTTCCGCGATGGGATAGAAAACCACTTCCGTGAAACCAATGCTGACTCGGCTTCACGCCGCACGCTCGACACCTCTCTCCAGCTAGGATTGGACCTGCTTTGCGACTCTCGCCGGAGATTTGTTAACTGCACTCGCGAGATACTGCTCAAGGACTACATGACCCTGCTTCCGCCGAAGCTAGGCGTGGTCGAGGTGCTTGAGTCAGTCCCCGCGGATGACTTGGTGCTGGCTGCATTGCAGCGGCACAAACAGGCGGGATACCTGATAGCGCTGGATGATTTTGCCTTTAATGATCCACGCGAGCCTCTGATACCTTTCGCAGACATCATCAAAGTTGACATTCGCCAAACATCCATCGATCAGAGTGCAGAGATGGTGGCGAAATATGGCTCCTGGCGATGTCATCTCCTGGCCGAAAAAGTGGAAACGCGCGAAGAATTCGCAGCGGCGAAGGCGGCTGGTTTCACTTATTTTCAGGGGTATTTTTTTCGCCGGCCTGAGGTCCTTCATGCTAAAGAGATTCCGGGAAACCGGCTGAACTATTTGCGCCTGCTGCGCGCAGTTTCAGCGCCGGAAATTGATGTGCGTGAGTTCGAAGAAATGATCAAGCAGGAGGTCTCGATCTGTTACCGCCTGCTGCGTTATCTGAACTCCGCCGCATTCGGAATTCAAAACGGGGTGCATTCAGTGCGCCACGCGCTCGCATTGCTGGGAGAACGCGAAGTCCGCCGCTGGGTGCGCCTGGTCGCAACTCTTACGGTCGCAGAGAACCGATCCACGGAACTGGTCGCCTCGGCGATGATTAGAGCACGGTTTTGTGAGTTGCTGGCGCCACGCGTCCCGCACGGCGAGTCGGATTTATTTCTGATGGGCATGCTGTCCGTAGTCGATGCCATCCTCGAAATTCCAATGACGCGCGTGGTCGAGGCGATTCCGCTTGATAACGAGACAAAAGCAGTGCTCCTAGGTGCATCTAGCAGGCTTCAACCTATCTACGCTCTTATGTTGGCGCGCGAGTCTGGGGATTGGAATACAACCGCAGAGTACTCTCGCAAACTCGCCTTGAGAGAGAGCGAGGTTGCTGAAGCTTTCTCGCAGGCCATACAGTGGGCTCGCCAGATCAGTGCGGCCACATAGTCTCTGATAAACATCAGCGGAAATTGATCTCGGCGGTTTTAAATTCAGAGGCATATATCCACCCTCCGAAAGGGGGCGGACGAAATACCGTTACTTCTGTGTAAAACTCGGGTGCCTTAGTACTTGCGCTGTTTTGAGGGTAGCGGTAGCATAAAGATGTTCCCAACGGTCAAGCCCCCTGGCTGACCTTCCGCGCCGCACGGCTCCAGGCGCACACGGACATAGATCAATTAAGAGATTCCAGCCGCAAAATGGTTTTTTCCGCACGTTACGTGCATCTGCGCGACGCAAGGTCAACCAATCGCGGTGAGATCGGTAAATCGGGTACGCCCTTCGGGCCT
>QHZX01000435.1 GCA_003224835.1 Acidobacteriota bacterium
ACACACTACGTGCGGTCGGAGCAATCTGGTGCAATGTTCGAAAATCGCGCGATCTGCTGCAACGCCGCCCTGGAACAAAGGACTGAGCGACCGCTCGTCGGTATACCGACGACGCGGAACCTATGAGCATTTTGTGCGATCAGGACTAACTTTCGACAAGGCGAAAACCTCAATCCTCATTGCACGTGAGCGTGAACCACCGCTACCGAGCTGTGGTCGAAAAACCGACGGGCACAGCTCTGACCGTATGTTTTGCCTACAAGCGGTATGCTGCTGCGAATGAAGCCGAAGCTGAGCGCAGCGTTCTATGCGCACGCCTTGCGCGATTCTGATCTGAATTAGTTACGTGACTTTCTTGAGGCCAGGAGAAAATAGGCCTAGAGAAAAGCAGGGGGATGATTCAGGATGGAATCTGCTAGTGCATGCAATCAACAGCTTTCCAATAAATCGGTGACAGTCTGCAAGCCCTACGTCGCACCTGGTATGGAATGCCTAAAATCTCGCCGGATGCGAGCGGCATGCTTTGCGAGCTGCCGGTAAAGGGCATCAAGTGCAAATTATGCTCGACTACGTCAATGAACTCCGGGGAGAAAAAGGGCTCATGAAGCGCCGCGGGATTTCTCCGCTCCAAACGGACTGCCGGCGCTCAGCTCGCGTTGATGGATGACTGCATGCGCAGCGGCGTGGGATCTGGCGCGTGCGTCCCTCGAGAGATCTGCGTTTTACTTGGCAGAGTGCGGAACCGCCGCGACATCGAACTGCCACAGTAATCGCGCACATCAAGCCAAACAGGTTTTAAGGCAGGCTGGATTCACAATATCAGAAATTTCGGCTCTCACCGGCATGCGCTATGGAAGGAACACTCCCTACTTTGTTCCGCCCACCTTCCTTTACAAACAAAAGAACGGGATTACACCCCATATTTGTCAGATCGTGGCACTTAGCCAAATTACCGGTTTCCGATTTGCGGACTGGATGGCCCTGTGTGGATTTGATCTTAAGATGATTTTTGCGTTGCAGCTGAGGGTTCACAACGAACGGACTGCGATCGTAACGCCAGCTCACGCGGCGGCACGCGATGCCGCTTATATCCCGGCAAGTTCGAGGCTCCAAAGATCTAATCGGCGTTATTTGTTTGCCAAAATCGGCAACGGCGATGCTGTGGTGCATCCAAAAATTGCAGCAGGCAGTGTCGTGCGAGCGGATCGGTGCTATTCGCCAAACGTTTTCGATACTAAGTACGCCGATGACCTGCTCTGGCTGGTAGAACACCCCGGTGGGCTTACCTGCTGCCATGTCAGGCGGTTTGATAATGATCACATCGTATTACTACCAAACCGCCCCCCGTTGTCAGCATGGCCCCTCCGTCTCTCGATAGAAGCACGAATCTTGGGCTTGATAGATCTCGAGCTTCGCCCTCGGGAGGCGAAATCGTTGGAGCCCACTTACCACCGTATGGTTGCTGCGTGTCTCGCGCTCACGTATAGGTTTGACGCTTCGCGCAGCTCACCAGATGAGCGTTCGCATCGCGCAGATGCTTGGAAATCGCGAGTATTCCATCCCCTTAGGTTTGTTGTCAGATTACGAAGCGATGAACAAATTGCCGCGGCACATTGCCAAGATTATGAGTCTCTGTATTATTTATGGCATCGATTTTTGGGAGTTGATGGAAGCCAGCGGGAATCGCCTAGAAGATTCTGACAAGGCACCTCTCTTTGATAGTAGGCATGCACAGACCGGGACTCCCGGAACCATGCAATATCAATCGATGTCAATTGCTAATTGATCCCGCAAAACTTCGCGGACGTCGCTGAACAATCAATGTAATACTTGCGAGCATCGTCTTCACGGGAAATCCGCCTCTCTTCTTTTCATTCATAGGCACGCTCGTGTGCAACTGCGGGATATTCCTGCGCGCCGCGTTTGTTTCTGCCTACCGCTGCTCTGATTCCTGAAATCGCGGGGGCTAAAACTGCGACCTTCAACGCTGAAAATTAATCCTGGAATTTTGAAGGGCTGGAGTGGAAAATGGTAGGCACGTGGGGACTCGAACCCCAGACCTCTACCGTGTCAAGGTAGCGCTCTAACCAACTGAGCTACGCGCCTAGAATGCCGTTCTTCAGGCATTTTAACACTCGTGAAAGCTGCCCAGCAGGATCGAGTGGGTCTCAGAATTCCATCGTGCAGAGAAGTATTGTTTTCCTTATGAGACTGCACTCGCGGTCGCGGGAGTAATTCGGCGCCGGGTTGCTTTCACAATCGTTATAAACTTGCGCGCAGTATCGGCAATCACCTCGCGCTTGCCTGACTTCAACGCTTCGAGTTGCACGAGTTCACTGCCGACACCCAAGGCTTCGGCCCCGGCTTCCAGAAATTCCGCGGCTGTATTCAAGTTCACCCCGCCGGTGGGCACGAGCGGGATCTGCGGCAAAGGCCCTTTGATCGCTTTAATGTATTTCGCACCACCAACCTGCCCGCAAGGAAACACTTTTACGAAATCTGCTCCAGCCTTCCATGCCTTCACGATTTCGGTCGGCGTCAATGCGCCCGCCATGATCAAAATGTTTTCTTTCACTGCGAACTCGATGGTTTCGGGGTTTAATGCAGGGCTCACCAGAAACTCGGCGCCTGCATCAACGCATCGTCGTGCGGTTTCCGCATCGAGCACGGTCCCAGCCCCGATGAGGACTTTCGAAGCATTCGATTTGGCCAGCTCTCGGATAACTTGAATTGCGCCCGGAACGGTCATCGTGATCTCCACGATAGGAATGCCGCCCTCGGAGACCGCTTCGGCCGCGATCAAAGCCTCACGGTCTGGAGACGCCCTAACCACTAGCACAATTCCGATCTCAACGATGCGGTCGCGAACAGATTTTTTGTCCATATATTCTTTTGAGGTTCTCGTTTACCGCGCGATTCTCGCTCCCACGCCCTTCATGATCTGCATCACTTCTTTGAGGGTCGCCATACTGGTATCGCCGGGGGTGGTCATGGCAAGCGCGCCGTGCGCGGCCCCGCACTCCACGGCCCACTGTGGACTCTCGCCGGCGAGAAAACCGTAAATCAGGCCGGATGCGAATGAATCGCCACCACCAACACGATCAAAAATCTCGAGATCTTCGCGGTCGTTCGCCTCGAACAACTGACCGTCACAATAGCAGATCGCTCCCCAATCGTTTCGCGTGGCCGTCTTCGCCTGGCGCAGGGTGGTTGCGACCACGTCGAATGGATAGTCCTTCACCGCCTGCCCAATCATCTGCTTGAAACCATCGACATCGAGATGGGAAAAATTGGCGTCGATGCCAGGAATTTCGTAGCCGAGCGCGGCCGAGAAGTCCTCTTCATTGCCGATCATCACATCCACATCAGGTGCAATTCGCCGGTTGACCTCCTGCGACTGCTTTTTTCCACCGAGCGCCTTCCAAAGAGAGGGCCGGTAGTTCAGGTCATAAGAGACGATCGTGCCGTGGCGTTTGGCTGCGTTCATTGCTTCGAGAGCGACCTCTGGGGTGGAAGACGAGAGGGCGCAAAAAATTCCTCCGGTGTGAAACCAGCGCGCGCCTTGTTTTCCGAAAATCTCGTCCCAGTTCACGTCGCCGGGTTTGAGCTGCGAAACGGCAGTGTGCCCACGGTCATAAGAGCCCATCGCCGCTCGAACTCCGTAGCCACGCTCAGTAAAGTTGAGCCCGTTACGAACCAAGCGTCCCACCCCGTCGTGCTCAACCCAACGCACTAGCGACTGGTCGACGCCACCTTGCAAAATAAAATCCTGAATCAGGCGCCCGATGGGATCATCGGCTAGTGCGGTGACTATCGCGGTATCCAGTCCGAAGCAGCGCTTCAACCCGCGCGCAACGTTGTATTCGCCGCCTCCCTCGTAGACATCGAAGTGTCTGGTTGTCGAGATGCGGCCGTTGCCTGGGTCAAAGCGGAGCATCACCTCGCCCAGGCTCACGAGATCCCAGTGGCACTCC
>QHZX01000436.1 GCA_003224835.1 Acidobacteriota bacterium
CCCGGAGCGCCCGAGTTGAGCATCTTCACGACCAGTTCGGCATCATCAGCCGGCCCGGTCATCTGATTGCGCTGGTCCCGGCACCACTCCGGAAGCTCGATATGCCAGCCATTGCGTACCGCGGGGCCAGGATAGCGGTGCACCGGCTTGTTCCCTGCATGCGAATCCGCCAAGACGATAGCGCGATCTGCGACTAATTCATCACGCCGCGCGGCGAACTTCTGATGCAGCGGTTTCAGAAACTCCAAAAATGCCGGTGCAACATCGTGCTCAGCATTGAAATCTGCTGGAACCGTATTTACCTGAAATCCTCTAAGCTCCGCACCTACGCTCGAACCGGTGGCCATTGCTTTCTCCTCGTTCATTCCATGCATCGTGCGCCGGACAGCCGAATCGGCGCATATTCGTCATTGTTTGGCCGCCTGTGACTTTGGTCAAACGGAACGTTTGAATTAGACTGATAACTAAAAATTATCGTACAGGCTTTACCTGATAAGAATATATTGTCAGCCTTTAGCAAAGCCGCTATATTTGCCTTAGATCTAAGCTGGATGGATCGAGAGCGGAGAGGTTAGAGGAACGGGTCGTGGGGCGACAGCCGTCTCGCCCGCCGTGAATCTATGGAAATCACTCAGATCGAAACATTCCTCGCTGTCGCCAGCTTTGGCGGGTTCCATCGCGCGGCAGAAGCTCTGCGCGTCTCCCAGCCTGCTGTGAGCTCGCGCATCAAAGCTCTCGAAGAGTCCCTGGGCGTGCCGCTGTTTGTGCGCTCGCGAAACACGCTTACCTTATCGAGCGCCGGGCGTGTGCTTCGTCCTTACGCCGAGCAGTTGCTGAAGACCGCCTCCGTCGCCCGGCAGGCCGTGCATCAGCTTGACCCAAGCAGCGACGTACCTCTGCAGATCGCCGCCGGGCTGTCGATCTCCGTTTACTTCCTGCCCGATGTTCTCAAGAAATTTCAGCAGTCATTTCCCACGGTCGCCATCAGCATTCGCCCCGGCCACTCTAAAGAGGTTCTCGAGATGGTGCTGGGCGAAGAGGCTGAAATCGGGCTCGCCCGTTCGCTCCAGCATCCGGAGGTTGAAACTATCACTCTGCGTGATGACCCCCTCCTGCTGGTTGCAAACCCGGATCAACTACCCAAAAGGTCTGGACGCGCCCGCCTGACCGAAGCCGCGGCATGGCCGCTGATCTTCTACGAGCGCGGTTCGAGCGACTGGACGTTGACCCGTGGTCTTTTCCGCCATGCCGGGCTGGTGCCCAACGTCGCTCTCGAAGTGGATACCATCGAAACCGCTAAGCGGATGGTCGAGCGTGGTCTCGGGATGTCGTTTCTTCCGCTGATGGCGGTGGCGCCCGAAATCCGTCGCGGTGAGTTGTGCACCATAAAACTCATGGACGCCGAACCTCTGCACCGCAGCCTTGACATCATTCATCCGCGCCATCGTCCCTTGCGCGCCCAGGCCCAATCTTTTCTCCAAGTGGTGCGCGAACTGGTTAAACAAAAATCCAATGCCACCACCAATGACCTGGGGAGACGGGCGTCCCGACCGGCAAAGAAACGGCACCGGCCATGACATGGGTTAGCCAAGCGTCAAAAGACTCGGCTTCTTGTTCCCCCAGTGCACATTCAAAGTAGAGATCCTTTTCAGAGACCGTTCATGAAGGTTGCCGCGGAAGTTTGTCCCGTTTATGGTGGAAGTGGGTGGAAGTCGTCAAATGCTGATCGCCGGGTCGTACGCTGCGATTGCCGTCTGAAGTCTCGCGCTGCTTCACTTTTAACCTCGGCCCGCATTCCCAAGCGCTATGAGCATTGCGAGCTCTCGAACTTCGAGTTTGATGGCCCGCACTCGAACCTCATGCCTGCTCGTATGGCGGCGTGCAAATTTGTCGAAGAATATCCCATCGACAACGCTGGCCTTTTACTAATCGGCAGCATCGGCGTAGGCAAGACTCACGTTGCAGTCGGAATAATTAAAGAGCTGATTGTCAGTAAGGGAATCCCGTGCCTGTTCTATGACTATCGTGAACTGCTCAAGCAGATCCAGAATTCGTACAACGAGTCAGTGAAGGCAACGGAGTTGGAAGTTCTTCGTCCAGTTTTCGATACCGAAGTTTTGGTGCTCGATGAGCTGGGAGCGGTCAAGCCAAGCGAGTGGGTCTGGGACACGGTCAGCCTGATTCTAAACACGCGTTATAACGACAATAGGACCACGATTATTACGACGAACTATCCGGACGAATCCGCGCGTGATTCCAACGGCACTTCGGATTTTGCTCGTGCGCATCGGGCCGCCCGGGCAGAGACTCTAGGCGACCGCATTGGAGAGCGCATGCGTTCCCGCCTCTATGATATGTGCCGCATCGTAAAAATGGAAGGGGCGGACTTCCGCCAGACATTCAAAAGCGCCAGCTTCCGGTAAACAAGGATTCAGTACAACCTAAAACTCACTTCAACGTTCACCTGCACGGCTACCGGAATGCCGTCCTTCGTTCCTGGTGAAAACTTCCATTTCCTTACGGCTTCAATGGCTTTTTCGTCCAACCCCATGCCCAGCGAACGCGCCACGTGAATATCGCGCGCCCGCCCCTGCTGATCGACAATAACCGACAGTATGACCAGCCCTTGGTGTTTAACTCTGCGGGCTTCTTCCGAATACTCCGGCTCAGGATTATAGATTGCACGTGGTGCACTAACTCCGGAGCCCGGACGAAACACACCACCACCTGTGCCGAACCGTGAGCCTGGACCGACGCCAAGTCCCGTCCCATCACCCAGACCTGTTTCCATCCCGCTGCCTGCCGCTCCGCCACTCCCGGATCCATTCGACGGGATCACGACGTTCGAGGAAATGAGATCTCCAATGCGATCCGACTGTGGCAGTTTCACATCGGGCGGTCCAAGCACGGTGGGCCGTACCGATAACATCGGATCCGATCGGCGCACCACAATCGTGGGCGGAGTAAATTGCTGGTCAGTCATTTTTGGAGGCGTGCCTCTCGTAGCCTGAATCGGGCTGTGATCTCCCGAGCCCCCGCCACCCGTCGAAGGTAAGTAGGTCACCTCCGGATTTGCCGGGGACGATTTCAGTACGGTCCCGCGCCCCGCCCAAATTCCTGAAGCGATGATCACGATGAGCGCGGTATGCGAGAGAAAAGAGACTATGAAGCTGCGGTGATCGGCTGGAAATATGCGAAAGTCGTTAGCTCCCAGGTTCGGCAGGATCTCTGCAAATGCCGCAGCGCCAGTGACCTGCTCGAATATGCCGCGGTTCTGAGTGATTGTCGAGGTTTCCTCGAGCAAATCCGCCTTAAGTCGATCCTTGAACTCCGGATGGGGCAATTGGCGCAGTTCGGTGGCAATCGTAAGAAGCGGATGCAATTTCGCCCCTGATTCAATCTTCTTGCCAGCCAAATATGAGTCCAGGTGAAAATTGAGTTCGTCTGCATCGGGTTGTCGGTTCATATCTTCCTTCCCATTTTGTCGCGGAGATTCTCCAGTGCCCGGAGTTGGAGCTGTTTTACTGCTCCTTCACTGCGTCCAAGCTCTGTGGCCACCTCTCGGATGGTGCGCTGTTCGATGAATCGCCGCACGATGACCAGTCGCTGGTCAGGCATTAACGATTCCACCAACTGGGCGAGGATCGCCCGCCGCTCAATTTCGTCAGAACCTCCCAGGTCCCAGTCTTCGCATAGCTGCGCCGGGTTTCGTCCGAATTTCTGCCAATGCGCAGAAAGCACGTTCGCTGCAATCCCATAGAGCCATGAGATAAACGGCGCTCCCTGCCATCGAAAGCTTCCTATTGAGGCTAGCGCTTGGTGAAAAACTTCAGCGGTCAGGTCTTGGGCCTGATCACGCGACCCGACGCGACGCGCAATGAATGCGTACACGCGATGGAAGTTTTGTTCGTAAAGCTCGGCAAAGCGGACGGGCTCACTCTGCGCCGCCTTGATCAGCCGGTCGTCATCTTCACGTTCAACAGTTTTCACTGCAATCTCCGCGCTTTCTGTTCCAACTAGCTAATGTGTTGGAAAGCGTGAAAAGTTACGCGGTCAACCACGTTTTGTGAGATGCAGGAGTGTGTCGCCGAGGGAGAGACTAGTCACTGTGATGCCCCACGCGACGGGTGCCCCATCTTTGTCTCGAGGTGTTTTGGCGAGGCAGGGTGGGGAACTTGATCTTGGACTACTGCCTTTGACCACCGCGACATCGCCCTCATCAAACGCACACGGCTGGGTAGAAAAGACTTCGAGCAGGCCGACAATATCTCGCTCGTAAAGGACCGGGGCGGCAATAATTGACCGGACATCGAGCAGGCGGCAGGCTCTGGCATCGACCCGCGGATCGAACTCCGCATCGTCGCAGCGCATTGGCTTAGCCAGCCTGATGAACTAGCCGCTGAAGCCTCGAGAGACGTCAACTGCCATCCCAATCGCGGGAACTGGATTCCCCGCAACCGCACGGCAGGTCATCCCATTCTGATTTGCTAACGCCACGGCGGCGCCGGATCCGCGAGTAATCGAGCATGCGCGGCTCACGATTAACGTCAGCGCAGCATTCAAGTCGCCGCCCAGCGATTTGAATTCATATTGCACGCTGGTGGACGTAGACCCACTTCCATTGCCGCCGTTCTGCGGCTGCGCCTCCAGGCTCAACGCCAAGCCGCTGCCATTCATCGGCCTGACGCTGCCGCGCAAAGGCGAAGACTGGTCTCGCACAACCCATCGCGGCGCCTTCCAGCTTGGAGAAGAAGCATGGTTGGTGAGCCACTCACGCAACCGCGCTCGGGCTTCTTCGGGGAGATCGGTGAAGCGCACGCCAGCTCGCCCCAATGCGTCAGCCCACGCCACGTACCCGGTTGTCTCCAGGTACACCGCAGGCTCGCCCAGAGAAATCTGCAGTGGCATGCGGCTGTGCTCTTCAAGCGGCGCCATGGTTTGCATGGCCATGCCCTCTTCGCTCAAATCAAGGATCATGCCGCCAGTCACGCCATCAAAACTGGCAAACGCAGGCGTATTTACTTTGTGGCGGAGCGAGTGGCGCCTCTCGATCGCAGGGTTAGGGTTCACAGCAGGCCTTTACTTCTTACGAGCCGAGTTAGCGGGCGGCTGGCCAATAGCAGCAACTCACCATCATCATGATTCCAACTCAGGCTAGTGAGAAGTACACGCGCAGGTACATACACGTGGGATCCGCTCCATCGCGAAACCCATCCTTGTCATCCCGAATTCGTTTGCCGCAGGCGGACGA
>QHZX01000073.1:0-13462 GCA_003224835.1 Acidobacteriota bacterium
CACTCTTCCGCCGCAACGCAAACGCATAGTAAACCGGAATTCCGCCCAAAATCACCAAACTCCCCAACGCCGAGTATTTCAAGTTGCTCATGAAGGTGTAATACAGCAGCGTAGCTGACGCGGTTATGAAAACCGCAGGTGCGAGCGGGTACCCCCAGATGCGCGAGCGTCGCTCTGCCTTGGGCATTTTGCTCTTGAATACAAACAACGATCCGCTGGCGGCGGTATACGAGAGCCATTCCGCAAAAAGTGCCAGCGTGAACAGCTGGCGAAAATTTCCACCGATCAACAAAAAGCAAATCGAAAGACATGCCTGAACAATGATGGCCACATGCGGCGTATGAAATCGCGGATGGACCTTGGCCAGTCCGGAGAAGAAATTTCCGTCGCGGGACATGGCGAACGCCATCCGTGCCCCGCTCATAGCGATGCCATTTAGCGAACTTATTAACGAAACCACAATCGCTCCGGCCACGATAGCGGCGCCCGCGAGTCCCAGCGATGCTCGCACCGCATCCGACATCGGAGACGACGAGTGAGCCACAACATCGGGTGGCAGCGCGAACTGCACGGCCGCGTTCACCAGCATATAAAGGGCGCCGATCACAAACATTCCGCCGACCATCGCGAGTGGAATGTTTCGCTTCGGAGCACGCACCTCCTCAGCCACCATGTTCAGGTCGCTCCAGCCGTCGTACGCCCAGAGCGCCGCCTTCACAGCTAGTATGAATCCAACTACTCCCCCAGCGGCTCCCGCGTAGGACATTGAAAAATGGCTCCAGCTTCCGTTTGATCTAAATGCCAGGATGGCGATTACAACTATGAGTACGATTTTGAGCGCCGTGAACCCGAGCTGGAAATTACCGGCGCGCCGGACGCCAATGTAATTGGTGAACGAAACAATGCATATCACCGCCAGCGCGATGAGTTTTCCGCTCAGCGTGAGGTGCGTACCGTCCACCGTCAGGAACGAAAGCGAAGAAAAGCTGGCCAGGATTTGAATTATTCCGGTGGAAATGCCCGCAATCGAACTGGGCTTGACCACAACGGTCCAAGTCCATCCAGTTAGGAATCCGGCTAGCGGGCCGTAGGCATCGCGATTGTAAACATATTCTCCGCCGGCCTGCGGCTTCATCGTACCTAATTCGGCGTAGGTGAGCGCGCCAAAAAAAGAAAAAATTCCACCGACGATCCATGCCAGGTAGACGAGCCGCGCCGAGCCTGCGGCCTGCATCATCTCCGTCGGCACAAGAAAAATTCCGCTGCCGATCACGACTCCGATCACGATGGATGCCGCGTGAGCTGCGCCAAGGTCACGGAGTAGGTTGGACGGGGCGGAGGTTCTATTCGTCGCGGTAGCCATGTGCTGGGAATATAGCGTCGTACCGGCTGAGAGCAGAGAGCTCTATCGCGGTATGCTTGCGTTTCACGCGCGTGCCGCGCCCCAAAGCGTAGCGATGGCTTCTTCGGGCGTGGAGAAAATCAGGAATAAGCCGCCAGTACGAGTGACCTCGAATAGCTTTTTTACTCGAGAATTGATACCGCTCACCACCATTTTTCGTCCTGCCTTCTGCCGCGTAACATACGCCGTTAGCAGTATCCCCCACCCGGAAGAGTCAATATACGGAACCTCGCTGAAGTCAAGGATCACTGTCTCAGCAGGTTCTTCCCGGCGCATTGCATTTTGAAATATTGCGGCATTTGCTTCAGTTAGCGGACCTTTCAGTTCGATTACTTCCAATGGAAACTGGTCAGAGCGCTGTACTACCAGGGCGTCAGCCATCATCGCTGTTTCTCGCGTCGTTTCATAGCGGCAGATTCTAGGGGGTGGCGATGGCAAACATCAACCGAAGCCCTGTTTCTCGCACCGCAAATCGAGATTGCCATCTACTTGGGCCTCCAGTCGGAATAATACGACCCGTTGAGAAGATACGTTACGAGCTCAGGACTATCGCGCGAAAGTGAAGTTTCATTTTTCAGAATTCCATCAAAAGTGTTCTGCAGAAAATAGTATGACTTGCCCGCTTCCAGCTCTATTTCAAATCCGTATGCATTCTCCGACTGCGAAACCAGGCGATACTTTCCTGGATTGACGTAAGCAAAACTGTATGTCCCCTGTTTATTCACTGCGATCACACGGTCATTAGCGTGAAGTTTGAATTGATTACCGCGTCCCGCATAACGCGCAGCCAGCGCCGGGCAAACGACAACAACCAGCGCCTTATCGACCTTAGGCTCCGGAAGCGGGTGGTTATGTTTGTCAACCTTCACAACGTCTTTCGATTTCACAGCAGGTAGTTTCGCGGGATCGATCTGTTCTCCCTTCTCTTGATAATCAGCTATCGTGATCTTCGCCCCAAAGATGTGAGTGGCTTGGTCAATCACCTCCTTCGAGGATTGGCGAGGTACTTCCAAGAGAAGCTGTTCATTCTTTCCACCGTTGCCATATTCGAGATAGAAAAAGTAGTTGTGAACGTGCGCCCTCGCCATCGCTTTTCCAGCTACGGTGCCAGGTAGCCCAGTGGCCATCAGCACTTGAGCGGCTGCTCCTCCGCGCATGTGAGTGGTCATCTCGAACACCACCCTGCTAACTGAGTCATACGAGATCTCGAATTTGTCGTGTGCGCCATCCTTGAAGGTGAGTCTTTTGCTCACATCATCAAAAGTCAAAACACCGAGTTTATCGACGAGTGTCCTATTTCCCGGATTCTTATGTCGGTGGATCTTCGCATCAAATCTAATTGGTTCGGCTAAGCAAAACCGTGTCATAAGCAGAATGGGGATAAGGAGAGAAGTCTTGTACATTTGACAGTCCTGGGGCAGAACGCAAACATTTTAAACCTATTGCTCCAGACGCCGGACCATGGATCGCTGGTGTCAGCATTGCGGCAGAGGGTACTAATGTAAGATTCCATTTCTAACATGCCCACTTTCTACGATCGATTCGTCGAATGCGCCGAGCGCTGGCCGCAGAATGTCGCGGTTGAAGTACAACGGCCGGATGGAATTGAAAGTTACAGCTATGCCCAATTGCGCCGCATGGCGGAAGCCATTGGCGCATCGCTGCTGCACCGCGGACTCGATCCAGGCGCTCGCGTGGCCATCCTTGCAGATAATCATCCGCGTTGGGTAGCGGCGTACCTGGGCATTATCGCCGCCGGCGGAACAACCGTGCCCCTGGACACTGCCTACCATGCGGACCAAGTCGCCAAACTTCTTCGCGATAGCGGCAGCTTCTTGCTCATTTGCGACCAGAAGCATCTGGAAACTGCACAGGCAGCGGTTGCCGGCACCAACGTTGCGGTTATCACCACCGACGCCGACTTCGAGAGCATCTTCGCGCGATTCAATGCTGAACCCGGCAAAGGGTTTCAGCCAGTTCCGCGCGCTCCGGAACATTTGGCATCTCTGCTCTATACCTCCGGGACCACCGCCGATCCGAAGGGTGTGATGCTCACGCACGCCAACTTGCTGGCCGAGGCCGACGCGGTGTTTGCATGGGCGCACATCGGGCCTGACGACGCAATTCTCGGCGTATTGCCGCTATTTCACGTGCTTTCGCAAATGGCGAACTTACTCCTGCCGCTGGTTGCCGGAACTCGCGTGGTATATCTTTCAACGCTCAACACTACAGAATTGTTGCGAGCATTGCGCGAAAGGAATGTCACCGCTTTTGCCGTGGTGCCGCAATTTTTCAACCTCATCCACGAACGCATCTTCAAAGAAGTTCAGCAGCGCGGGGCGATGGCGCGGTTTGCATTCACGCGCATGATGCGCTTCAACGCTTTCTGCAGAAAATTCGGGTTCAATCCCGGGCGTGTTTTCTTTCGCAAAGTGCATGACCTTTTCGGTCGGCGAATGCGTTACCTGGTCACTGGCGGCTCGCGTTTCGATCCGCAGATTGCACGTGATTTCTCCGCACTCGGAATCGATGTCCTTCAGGCCTACGGACTAACTGAAACTTGCGGCGGCGCATTCGTCAATTATCCCGGCGAAAATGTGATTGCTTCGGTCGGCAGACCACTAAAGGGAGTTGAAGGAAGAATCATCGATGCTCAATCGTCGGATGACGGCTCCCCCGTCAGCGGCGAAATCCTGATTCGCGGCCCCATTGTGATGAAGGGATACTGGAACCGTCCCGATGCGACCGCGGAAGTATTGAAAGATGGTTGGCTGCACACGGGCGATCTCGGTTACTTCGACGAGCATGGGAATTTGTTCATCACCGGGCGCAAGAAGGACGTGATAATTCTTGCCAATGGAAAAAATGTTTATCCGGAAGAAATCGAGGCACACTATTTGCAGTCCCTCCTAGTCAAAGAGATTTGTGTGCTGGGAATTGAGGAGGGAGGCATCGAAAAATTGTATGCAGTGATCGTGCCGAACTTCGAAGTTCTACGCCAGCGTAAAGTGGTGAATACGAAAGAGGTGATTCGCTTTGATCTCGAGGGCTTGTCAGCGAAACTGGCGTCCACAAAAAGGATTGCTGGCTACGAGATCTGGCAAGAAGACTTGCCGCGCACTAGCACCCGAAAACTGAAGCGCTTTGAAATTGAGAAGCGAGTGCGGGCAGGGAAGCGCGAAGGCGGCGGAGATACGGATATATCAAGGCCGGTCAAGGAAGAAGATAAATCATGGCTGGAACAACATGAAAATCAAAGGGCGTTAAAAATTATTCGCGAGTATTCGCCGGCTCATCCGGAACAGATTTTTCCAACCGACAATCTGGAGCTTGATCTAGGGCTCGATTCCATGCGGCGCGTCGAGCTGCTTGTTGCAGTGGAGCAAGAACTCGGCGGTGATGTCGAGGAGTCGCGGCTTGCTGAGATTTACACGGTTCGCGAACTCATCGATGTGGTACGCGAGAGTGCGGGCGCGGGGCAGAAGGTGGGCGGGCGCCCTGGTTCCACGCAGGCGTTCGCAGGATGGGGTGTGGTGCTGCGCGAAGATCCCACTGACCCGGAGGCAATCGCCGTCGTCAAATCGCGTCCGATTACCGACAGGCTTTTGTATTTGTTCACGCGACTTGTGAAAGTTATTTGGCGAATTCGGGCTCCCATCCAGGTCGAAGGGCTTGAAAATGTTCCGGCCAAAGCCCCATATCTTCTTTGCTCGAATCATCAGAGCTTTCTCGATCCTCTAGGATTGTTGGAGGTACTCCCGTTGATTGTGTTGCTGCGGGTATTTGCAGTGGGTACCAGCGAAATCTTCGGCTCCGGGCTTATGCGGCGCATCGCACACCTTCTTCGGGTGGTGGTAGTCGATCCTGACGCCAATCTAATGCCGGCTATGCGCGCGGGAGCTTACGGCCTGCGCCAGGGAATGTCGCTGATGTTGTATCCCGAAGGCGAGCGCAGTATTGATGGCACCCCGAAGACTTTCAAAAAAGGTGCCGCCATTCTTTCCATTCACCTGCAGGTCCCGATTGTTCCCATCGCAATCGACGGATTTCACGATGCTTGGCCGCGCGGCAAGTCATTCCAGAAATTCGCTCCGCTCAAAATCAAGATTGGCAAGCCGCTACTCCCACCGCCAGAATCGGCGGCGTCCGAAGAGTCATACGCGAAGCTCACGGCCGAGTTGAAGGAGAGAGTGGTGCATATGTGGGAGGAGTTGCGGCGTACTGATGCCCTCGCCGCGTCTGCGTGAGGCTTGCGTTATCATTACTGGAAAGGTTCTCCAAATGGCCGTATTGAACGAGCTAATCACGAAAAATCCGGAGGTGCTCGGCGGAACGCCCGTTTTTTTCGGCACTCGCGTTCCGTTCCAGAATCTGTTGGATTACCTGGAAGCTGGCCAAACAATTGACGAGTTCCTGGATGACTTTCCTACTGTTACCCGCCAAACTGCGATCGAAGCTCTCGAACATGCCAAGGCTCTCGTGCTTAGCCAATTGCGATGAGAGTGTTGCTCGACGAGTGCATGCCTAGAAGGTTCAAGAACCATCTTGCGGGGCACGATTGTGCAACCGTTCCGGAATTGGGATTTGCGGGAAAGAAGAATGGTGAACTGGTAAGGTTGGCGGAACAAGCGGGCTTTGAGTTTTTTGTGACGCTCGACCGCGCTATTGAATATGAACAAAATCTCGCAAACCATAAGCTCGTAATTCTCCTGATTCGATCCAAGTCAAGCAGGCTCCAGGATCTCATCGCTCATGTGCCGAAGACTCTGGAAGTACTTCGTGCTGGGCCGGGCAGCCGAGTTGTCCGTGTAGGAGGGTAGTGCACCGGCCATTTCATCCCTCTTCTATTTCGCCCTCGGATGCGTCTGGTCGTACACACTGATCAGGTGCTTCATTGATAATTGTGTATAGCGTTGGGTCGTCGAAAGCCGCTCGTGGCCTAACATTTCTTGGATGGCGCGAAGGTCTGCGCCTTCTTCCAGCATGTGTGTTCCGAATGCATGGCGCAATGTGTGCGGATGAACGTCAGCTGACAATCCCTTTGCGACCGCAATTTTCTTAATAATCCGGCCCACGCTGCGTGTTGTGAGCCGCCCCCCGCGCTGGTTGATTAGTAGTGCTGGAGTGTTCTTACGAAATTCAGAGAGCACGAGTTGCCGCGCTGGAAGATAACTCGCCAGTGCTGCCTTCACCGCATCGCCAAACGGGACATATCGCTCTTTTTTACCTTTGCACCGAATCAAAACGGCCTCGGCGCTCGGACGAATATCATCGACGTTGATTCCAACCAGCTCCGAGTTGCGAATTCCGCAACCGTAAAGCAGCTCCAGCATCAAGCGGTCGCGTTCAGGAAAGGATGCAACCTCGGGCATCTCGCCATCGAGCACTGAGTTCATTTCCTCGAGCGTAGGAACGCGCGGCAATTTCTTTGGCAGCTTCGGCGTTGCAACCAGCGCGGCGGGATTTTGTTCGACAATGCCTTCCTGTGCGAGCCAGCGATATAACGATCGAACCGCAGCCAGCGAACGTGCCACCGAGGTCTTGCCCAATCCTTTGTCATATTCCGATGACAGAAAGCCGCGGATGGTGACGTGATCGATCTGCTTCCATTCACGAGAGCCGGTATATCGGACAAAACTTCCGAGATCCTGTTTGTAAGCTTTGATCGTGTGCTGTGAAGAATTACGCTCGCGCAGCGATTGCAGAAATTTTGCGACGGCCCTCTGAGCATCATTCATCATCTAATCCAAACTCATGTCATTCCGAACCGCTTTAGTGGCGAGGAACCTGCTTTTCCGGATCTCCTGGACACGAGAAGCAAAGCCCAAATCGAATTTACGCTTATCTATCCGTGGTGAATCTCATCTCGCTTTCGCCCTCGGGTGATGTTTCTGATACACACTCTTCAGCCGATCGAGCGCGACGTGAGTATAAATCTGTGTGGTCGAAATATCGGAGTGTCCGAGAATGGTTTGTACAGTGCGAAGGTCGGCGCCGTTTCCCACCATGTGAGTCGCGCAACTGTGGCGCAGCATATGGGGACTCGCATGACGCCCGGTTACGCCAGAAACAGCGTCTACCATCTGCCACACTCGCTGTCGCGTGATCTTCTTCGCGCCACGAGCGATGAATAAAACTGGCGAGTTTTTATTTCCAGCAAGTTGTCGCCGCGACTCTCGCAGATAAAGCGATAAGGCATCTTGCGCCGATCGTCCTAGTGGAACAATGCGTTCCTTATCGCCTTTGCCTCGCACCAGAACACAACCCATTTCAAGTTTCACGTCTTCGACTTTCAGCGAAACGATTTCTGAAACGCGCAGGGCTCCGGCATAAAAAACTTCCAGCATCGCCTGATTCCGGATTGCCAGCACACCAGAATCTTTATGCTCACTCGTGACATTCGCGGCAATCATCTGCTCGACTTCTTCCAGCGCCAGCGACTTAGGGAGCACCTTCCATTGCTTGGGAAGCGGAATATTTAGCGTGGGGTCACGTTCAATGCGCTTGTCGAGCAGCAGGTAACGATACAGGTGCCGTATCGCCGACAGTTTCCGCGCCACGGAACGCCCGTCCAAAGAATTCGCGAACAACTGCTGGATAAAACCCCGCACGTCTTCTTTGCGGGCATTCAGCAGAGTGCGCTTAGTAGGATCGAGAAATGCAGCGAACTGCCCAATGTCGCGCGTATAAGCAGAAACTGTGAGCGCGCCCAGCCCTTTCTCAACTTTCAAGTAGTCGATGAATGAGCAGACAATGAGGGAATTGGTCTCAGTGGCCACATTGCGAGTATTGCTCATTATTGGACATTGTTTGAAGTGACAAACCAGATGCCGCAAAAGCTGCTAAGGACATATTCCCGATCGACACGAATTACGGATTCAATGTCATCTAACCCGTGGCCGGGTTCTTCGTAGCCTCTTTCAGAACGTCGACTGCATAGATCGCGCCCTGCGGCGTTTCCTCGTGTTTGAAATACGCATATGTGTCGCGGCCTGCACTCAGGTGCTCGTGCATCCGATTCACCATGGCGCGGACCCGCTCCTCAGTTTCCGCAACACAAAGCGCGCGATTGTATTGCTTCAACGAGGAGAAGATTTCATCGACAAACCAGGATTCGTTACGGAACTCGAACGCAGCCTGAACGCCCCTGGGAATGACCTTAAGAAAATCCTCCAGCAGCTTGGGATCAGCCTTCATATTGGGCGGTAACTGGAAGAGCACAGGCGCAATTTTCCCCGCACGAGCCAGTGGCTCGATCGTTGAAAGAAATCGCGACAGGAATTCTTCGGTATTTTTCAAGCGCTTGATGTGGGTGATGACCTGATGCGCTTTGATTGCGAACCGAAAACTCTCAGGAGTTTGCGCTATCCATTTCTGTGCAGTTGTGTCTTTTAAAAGTTGACGGAAGGTGAGGTTGACTTCCACCGTGTTCAGTTGGCTGGCGTAGTAGGGGAGAAACTTCGTCTGTGCCAGTTTTTCCGGATAGAAACCCGGCTTCCAACTTGGATACGCCCAACCTGAAGTGCCGACGAAAAGTTGCGCCATGTGCGTGAGTGCGTCTGGCCGAATTATATTCGCTTGCGCAGCTTCTCTCGTGAAGAGCGATTTCCCGTTTGCGGTTTCTTCTTGGCAGCGCTCGGCCGCTTTCGCCCATCGTTTTGCGCCTGCGCGGCCATTTGCAGGCCGGTTGCAACCGCCTCTGCTTTCCCTTCTTCAATGCCGGGCAGTTTTGGCAGCTTTTGTTTCAAGCTCAGCAAAGGAGCGAACAGGTCTCCCATTTTGTCGACGCGTTCCAAAGTCTGATGCGACTCAAACACCAAGAACTTCGGGTCTTTCTTCTTCAACGCACGCTCGACTTCATCCCAGCTCACCGGGGTTGAAACCGTCGGACGTTCGCGCGCGCGGAGAGCATACACGCTAACAGTAGTCTTGTGTTCATCGTTTTGGCTCCAATCCACAAAAACTTTATTTGTGCGGATCGCCTTCTTCATATCGGAGACAACCCGGTCGCGATGTTCGTTTTCGAGCAGTCGAGCCAGCGCGTGAGCAAACGGCTTGGTCTCGTCGTAACTCGTTTTCGTATTCAGCGGCACATAAATCTGCAGTCCCTTTGATCCAGAAGTCTTTGGGAAACTCTCGAGATTGAAATGCTCAAAAATTGCGCGCAGCCAGACCGCGACCTGACAGCATTGAATGATGTTGGCCGGCGGGCCAGGGTCGAGGTCAAAGACCATCGATCGCGGACACATGATGTCTTGCCCGAACGAGAGCGATGGATGCAGTTCGATCGCGCCTAGGTTCGCCACCCAGACCAGCGTCGGCAGATCATTACAAAGAATGTAATTAACATCGCGCTGGTTGCCCTCGCTCCAGATGGGAACTGTCTTCACCCAATCCGGGCGATGTTTGGTGGCGTTCTTTTCAAAAAAAGGCGGTTCGTTCACGCCATTGGGATAACGCTTCAGCGTGAGCGGCTTATTTTTTAAGTGGGGTACGAGAACCGGCGCAATCCTTGCGTAGTAATCGATGACTTGGCCCTTTGTGAATCCGACAGAAGGGTAGAAGACCTTATCAAGGTTGGTCAGCTTGAGCTGTTTGCCTTCGATTTCGACGATTTGGTCGGCCGACATGGAGTTCCAAGGCTTGGATGCGGAAGTGCTCTAAGGAGCTTCGCAATCTAAAACGTTACGCGTTGGCTTTGATCATTTGCTCGGCATGCTTCAGGGAAGTGTCGGTCAATGTGGCGCCGCTCAGCATTCTTGCGATCTCTTCCGTCCGTTCCTCCCCGCTGATCTCGCTCACCGTGGTCCGGGTCCGGCCACTCACTTGTTTCTTCGATATTAAATAATGATGGTCCGCAAAGGTTGCGATTTGTGGGAGGTGAGTTACGCAAACAATTTGATGCGCGTGCGCCAATTCCTTAAGCTTCTTGCCAACCGCTTCAGCAGCCCGGCCGCCAATTCCAGTATCGATTTCGTCAAAAACCAGAGTGCGTTGAGCTCCAGCGCTGCGTTTCTTGGCTGAGCCTGATTCCACTGCCGCCTTCAAGGCCAGCATGACCCGCGAGAGTTCACCGCCAGACGCGATTTCTTCCAGAGGATGCATCGGCTCACCCGGGTTGGTCGAGATTAAATATTCGGCTTGATCGAAACCTGAGGCTGTCCAGTTGCTCTCTTCGTCGGTTCCGCCAAGCTCGATTCGAAATTGCGACTTCATCGCCAATTGGTTGATTTCCGTTTCGACCAGCTTCCCTAATTTCTTTGCGGCTTCATAGCGCTTTTTTGAAATTGCGCGCGCTGCTTGCAGATATCGTTCAGCCGCTGTCGCCAACTCGCTCCGCAGTTGCTGCAGAATTCCATCTTTGTTTTCTTTTTCTGAGAGTTTTTTGCTGACTTCGACGCCCAGCTTGAATATATCTTCCAAGGTTGGCCCGTACTTGCGCTTCAACCGATCAAGCAACGAGAGGCGGTCTTCAATTTCCGCCAGTCGCTCCGGGGACGCTTCAATTGCACCCGCATAGTCACGCAAGCTGGCGCCGACATCCTCAATACTGATGCGCGCGGATTCGAGCGCGGCGAGACCTTCCTGAAATTTCGGCTCATAGCGGATGAGTTCTTCCAAATGTTTTTGAGCTGAACGTAGTGACGCAGAGGTGGATGCTGCCCCCTCGTACAGCAGATCAAAGGCGTGCATGGCCGCGCTGTAAATCTTTTCTGCGTTGGCCAGCACTCGCTTCTGCGCATCCAGACGCTCGTCTTCGCCCGTCTGGATTTTCGATTCATGTCGATACGCGACTTGATCTGCTTCCATTCGTTAAAACTCTGCCGTAGTGGCTCGAGCTGGGTGCCTGCGAACTGATCGAGCAAGTCCAGCCGGGCTCCTGCATCAAATGAAACTAAAGATTCATTCTGCGCATGAATGCTCGCAATATGCGGCGCCAGCTGTTTAAGCAGGGCAACCGTTGCAGGTTGATTGTTGACGAAAACGCGGCCCTTGGCGGAAATTTCCCGCCGCAGGATAAGCCCGGCATCGTCAGCATCCATCCCATTCTCCTCAAGAATTTTCGAGACGGATTTTTCGGCGTCCGTCTGGAGCTCGAATACGGCAGAAACCACCGCGCGTTCGGCGCCGAACCGGACCACATCTGGGGAAGCTTTTCCGCCCAGAAGCAGCGCAAGGGCGTCGATCAGCATGGATTTGCCGGCGCCGGTTTCGCCAGTGAGCAGATTCAGCCCAGCCCCAAACTCGACTGCGACGTTCTCAATCACCGCGAAGTTTTCAAGGCGCAGTTCGACCAGCACGGCTGTCCTGGAAAGAAGAAGTTGAGCGCAGGATAGCACGAAAAGCAGTGGCTAGTGGTTAGTTGTCAGTGGACACGTCGTACCAGGTTCATGGAGGAACGAGCGCCCTCGCCCGTGATTTCTAGGCCGACTTTTCAGCCGTGGGTGCCTTCGCAAATAAGATTTCAAATACCAGCAGCCCTGCCCCTACGACAATCGCGCTGTCGGCAACGTTGAATGCGGGCCATTGGTATGAACCGAGATAAACCAGAAGAAAATCCACCACTCGGCCGCTCAGCAGCCGGTCCCACAAATTTCCCAGCGCGCCACCCAAAATCAGCGACAGTCCGACGCCGGTAGCCGTCATGGTGTGGCTGCTGCGCCATAGAAGGGCCGAGACAATCACCAGCGCGACTATCGAGAACAACACCAGTAGCCCGATTTTCCATTCGGACGGGGAGTCGGCAAACAGTCCAAAAGCCGCGCCCCGGTTCTCCACGTGCGTGATGTAGAACACGCGCTTTATAACCGTAACGCTGTCGTGCAGCGAAATCTCTCGAGCCACGAGCCATTTCGTATAGCGGTCGAGCAGCAACACACCTAGGGCTATTAACAAATGAAGTCTACGCATTACTCGCTGACCACTCATTTCAAAGTTCAAGATTTAGATGATGCGGCGGATTCGTCAGCTGCAATTTGCCTCACAACCGGAATGCACCGCTCGCACAGCGTTGGGTAATCCTGATCCTCGCCGACTCGAGTCGAATAGTTCCAGCAACGTTCGCATTCCTTACCCGCAGCCTTGGCAACTTCGACAGCCAGATGCCCACTGCCGTTGCGCGACGGTCCACGTTCCACATCAACTTGGGAGACAATAAATGCATAACGCAGGTCTGGTTTGTAACGCTCCAGTACCGGATAAAACGGATCAGAAGCCGTGACCTTCACCTGCGCTTCCAGGCTCTTTCCAATCTGCTTCTGATTTCGCGCTTCTTCCAGCGCTTTCAGCACTTGATCACGCACGGCAAGCAACTTTGCCCAGTCTTCCTGCTGCCCTGCATCTGCGGCCGGTACGCCTTCACCCAGAACATCCCTTGCCTCCGGAAAGTTTGCCAGATGAACACTTGTGGCTCGCGAATCCGTTTTTGGCAAATACTGCCAGACCTCGTCACAGGTGAAGCTCATGATGGGCGCCAGTAACCGGACCATCGCCTCGCCAATCCGCCAAAGTGCCGTTTGCGCGGCGCGCCGCCCAGGGGAATCTGCCGCAAACGTGTAAAGCCGGTCTTTCACGATGTCGACATAAAAGGCGCTTAGCTCAACGACTACGAAATGGTTCACCGCGTGGTAGATCTTGTGGAATGCGAATTCCTCATACCACTGGATAACATCTGCAGACAAAGCCCACGCCTTCCGCAAAATGTACTGATCCACAGCCTGCAGCTTCTCAAATGGGACAGCGTCACGCCCGGGATCGAAACCCTCCAGGTTGCTCAATACGTAACGGAAGAGCTTGTTGCGAATATCGCGATATGCTTCCGCAATCCTTTGCATGAGCTTTTCTGAGCCGACCACGTCCTCGCGAAAATCAACCGATGCCACCCAGAGACGCACGATCTCCGCACCCATACGATTAGCGATGTCGACTGGATCAACGTCATTTCCGCGCGACTTCGACATGGCCCGCCCTTGCTCATCCAGGGTCCATCCTGGAGTGGCCACCATTTTGTAAGGTGCGCTACCCTGTGCGCCCAGGGAGCAAAGGAGGGAAGACATAAAC
>QHZX01000073.1:13622-15792 GCA_003224835.1 Acidobacteriota bacterium
GCGAACAACCCCACGACCCTTTTATTTACCTGCGGATCTTTAAGAGCTTTATTGCAGGCAGTACAGACGAATATCGCAATCGGCACACCCCAGACGCGCTGACGTGAAATGGTCCAATCCGGCCGGGTCGCAACCATGTTCGAAATGCGCTCTTCGCCCCACGCCGGGTCCCACTTTACTTTTTTGATTTCGTCTAGTGCGCGAGTCCGAAACGTGCCGCCACCGGGCATCGGGGTTTCCATGGAGATGAACCACTGCTCAGTCGCGCGAAAGATCACCGGATTGTGGCAACGCCAGCAGTGCGGATACGAGTGCTCAACTTTTTCCTCATGCAGCAGCGAGCCTCGGGACTTCAGCAGCTCAATGATCGGCTGGTTGGCTTTGAAAACCTGCAGGCCATCGTATTCTGGCAAACCATTGTGGATTTTCCCTGCGGCATCCACATCGCAAGCAACATCGAGTTTGTAACGCTGCCCTGTGGCAAAATCTTCCGCACCATGCGAAGGCGCCGTGTGGACGACTCCGGTTCCGGTATCCATGGTTACGTAATCCGCAATTACAGCTAGAATCTTCCGCTGCTCCCACGGCAGAAATGGATGGTAGAAGTAACTGTGCTCCATCACCCGGCCGGGGAAACGTGCGATGGTCTTCGCATCGGAAAAACCGGCTTTCTCAGCAACATCCTTTGCGAGTTTCTCCGCGACGATGTAGACCGCGTCCGAAACTTCTAGGGCGACGTATTCTTCGCTGGGATGGAACGCTACCGCCATCGAGGCAGGCAAGGTCCAGGGCGTCGTGGTCCAGATGATTGTGTAAACCGGCTTTTCACCGTGAATCCTCGCCTCAGCCAGCGCTGGACCGATATTTCTAGGATCCGATTGCAACCGATACCGCACCCACACCGTCGGGCTGGTATGAGTTTCATATTCCACTTCCGCCTCAGCAAGCGCGGTGCGGTCGTGCATGCACCAGTAAACCGGACGCAGGCCCTTGTACACGAAACCGTCTTCGAAAAATTTGTAGAACGTTGCGAGCACGACGGACTCGTACTCGGGAGTCATGGTCGAATAGGGCCTATCGAACCGTCCCAAAACTCCTATACGTTTGAATTGTTCTCGCTGTAGATCCAGATATTTTTGCGCGTATTTTCGACAGGCTAGCCGAACGTCAATCGGCTTCATCTGCAACTTTTTCCCACCTAGTTGCTGGTCCACCTTGATCTCGATCGGCAGCCCGTGGCAGTCCCATCCAGGGATATACGGCGCATCAAAACCGGCCATGTTCTTCGATTTAACGACGAAATCCTTCAAGCACTTGTTGAGCGCATGCCCCAGATGGATCGGTCCATTCGCGTACGGTGGCCCGTCGTGCAAAACATAGGCGGGCGCGCCCTTTCTGGCCTCGCGAACCCGCTCGTACAGCCCCATTCCAGCCCATTTCTCCAGGATCTTGGGCTCGTTCTGGGGCAAATTGGCCTTCATGGGAAAGCCGGTTCTGGGCAGGTTAATCGTAGATTTCAGGTCCACTCGGTGGGAGCTCCAAACACTTGATGTACTTAATTATAGGGAGCAATCCGGGGAACGTCTAATCGCGACCCTCGGTTCCTGAATACAGGGATTTCAGGTCTGGTTTACAGCAATTCAGACATTCCGGTGACAACTTACCAGGTATCATGCCGTAAAACTTTGGTGCCGGGATAGGCTGTGTGCAACTCTTTTCTGAGTGTACAATTTCCGCAAGTTACATTTCCTGAGCGCCAGCATCTAATCTGAAGTGCTGGAAAATGAGATTCGGGTTCATAGGTAAATCGACAGTTTCCAGTACGTTATGAGTGAGGTTACTGCAGGTGGCAACTTGATTGGGACACTCGTCACCTAAGAGACTGGCGATTCGGGCAAAGACTGGTCCCCAAAAAAAGTACCAGAGACTGGCCTCTTAACTTACGACTCGGGTAACATAATGGCAACCTTGGAATTCAAACCACCGCAAAGCTCGGCGCCGGAACCCGAACTGAATCTGCTCATGCCGAAAGGCTCCGAGCAGTCCCTGTGGAAGTCGCTTGTCCAAAACTTCAAGGACACCTTCTTCCCCAAAAAGCAGCCACCTCTTGTGCTTACTTCGAAGCCCGTGCCTGTCAAAGATATTTGGGGCTTCTATGACTACAAGAAGA
>QHZX01000074.1 GCA_003224835.1 Acidobacteriota bacterium
AGGCCCCTAAAGGCCGCATTCCCAAACAGTCTCTGGAGCAGATCACTCCTCCTGCGATTGTCGTGAGAAATGATCATCCTAAACTTGCTGTCCAGCCGACGATTGTTGTTCCGCCTGAAGTTAAGTTGCAGGCCAGCAACACGCTGAACCTCGGCAATCCGACTGCTCCAATGCCTTCCGGCCCTCCGTCGAACGGCACGGGTTCAGGCGGCGGTATCGGTTCTGGCAGCGGTGGCGGTATCGGTGTTGGCGCTGGTCCGGGCGTGGGTGAAGGCCGCGGCGGCGGTGTTGGCGGCGGTGTATTTCGTATCGGCGGCGGTGTCAGCGCCCCCAAAGCGATTTATGCTCCTGATCCCGAATATTCAGAAGAGGCGCGCAAAGCCAAATATC
>QHZX01000437.1 GCA_003224835.1 Acidobacteriota bacterium
CGCGCTGTTTCTGGGACGAAAGATTGCCGTCACTTGGCAAACCGGAGAAGGCGCGGTAGTCGCGGCACGAACCGGGCTGCCGGTGGTTTCAGATTTTCGCACCGCCGACATGGCCGCGGGCGGCAAAGGCGCGCCGCTGGTGCCCTATCTCGATCATCTTCTTTATTGCGACCCGAAAATCGGCCGCATTGCGTTGAATCTTGGCGGTATCGCCAATCTGAGCGCGGTTCCTCGAGCGGCTGCGCTCGACCGAATCGTCGCCTTCGATACCGGGCCGGGGAATATGGTGATCGACGCCCTGGTCGAGCAGTTGTTCGGACAGCCCTGCGACCGCGACGGGCGCATCGCTGCCTCGGGCCGGGTGCTCGAGGGCCCGCTCGAGCGGTTCCTCAACCAGGGTTTTTTTCGCGAGAAGCCGCCGAAGACCGCAGGCCGCGAGCAATTTGGACGGGAGTTTGCGCGCGAATTCCTGCACGTCTGCCGGCCTTCAGGCAGGCCCAAGAGGGGAAATTTTAGCGAGTTGATTGTCTCCGGCGGCGGAGCTAAAAATCCTACGTTGATGGCATGGCTCGGTCGACAAGTCGGCGGCATGGGACTGCGGGTGCGCTCGTCAGATGAATTCGGAATTCCCTCGAGTGCAAAGGAGGCAGTGGCCTTTGCGGTGATGGCTTATGAGAGCTGGAACCACCGGCCATCGAATGTGCCCTCTGCCACGGGGGCAAAACGAGCGGTGGTGCTGGGAAAGATTTGTTATCCATAATTGAAGTGAGCAGGGAGTTGCGAGCTGTGAACAACCACACTCGATCCGCTTCACATTGGACCCCCGCCGCTCGTTGCTCACAGCTCGCTGCTGACTTTATGCCGATCTACATTGCCCTGTTGCGCGGGATCAACATCGGCCCGCATAAGCGAATGAAGATGGAGAAGCTGCGCTCCTCCTGCGAAGGGCTGGGCTTTGCCGACGTCAAGACTTATATTCAGAGCGGCAACGTGGTGCTTCGCGCTGGAAAGCTCTCCTCGTCAGCATTGTCAAAAAAACTGGGCGAGTGCATCGTGCGCGACTTCGGCTTCTCCGCCGAGGTCATTTCCAGAACTCGGGAGGAGATGAAGCAGATCATAGACAATAATCCATTTGCTCGAGAGCGCGGGATCGATACCTCGAAGCTTCATGTAGTGTTTCTATCGCAGGCGCCCTCGGCAGCGGCGCTCAAGAAGTTGCAGGAACTGACGCTCGCACCCGACCGGACGCGCTCATCCGGAAATGAACTTTATTTCTATTTTCCGAACGGGGTTTCGGGAAGCAGCCTGTGGAAGCACCCGCTCGACCGGATCACGGGAGTGCCTGGGACGATGCGCAACTGGAATACAGTGAACAAACTATACGAGATGGCAATGGACCTCGAATGAAACGAGCCGGTCATCTTCTCGCCACAATTTTTTTGATAATTCTTCCCCTCGCCTGCTCCCACAAGCCGGATGCAAACACCCTGGTCATGATCATCGAATCGAGTCCTGCGAATCTTGACCCCCGGGTGGGAGTGGACGCGTGGTCGGAAGATATTGACGGTCTCTTGTTCGACAATCTGGTCTCGCGCGATGAACATTTGAGCGTCAAGCCGGGACTGGCGGAGCGCTGGGAGGCGCCCGATCCTAAAACTTACGTCTTTCATCTGCATAAGAACGTAAAGTTCTCGAATGGCCGTCCGCTCACCGCGCGCGATGTGAAGTGGAGCTATGAATCGCTGATCGAAGGAAAGATTCGCAGCCCCAAGGGCTCGACCTACGGTCTGGTGGAAAGGATTGAGACCCCCGACGACAGCACTGTAATCTTTCATCTGAAAGAACGCTGGGCCGCCATTCTTTGGAACCTAGCATCGCCAGGAATGGGTATCGTGCCCTATGGCAGTACTCTCGAAGTGAGCCGCAACCCCATCGGCTCCGGCCCCTTCCGCTTCGTGAGCGCCGAGCAGGATAAAGAAGTCGTCATCGAGCGCAACGATAATTATTGGGGCGACAGGGCAAAGATTGAGCGCGTCCGTTTTGTGGTCGTCCCCGACACGACCACCCGCGCTCTTGAACTGCGTAAGGGCAGCGCGGATTTGGAGATCAATGCTCTCTCCTCTGACATGGAGGCCGCTCTCCAGCGTGAGCCGCGCCTGGAACTCATTCGCCATCCCGGCACGCGGCTGGGCTATATGGCCTTCAATCTCCGCGATCCTATTCTGAAAGATGTCCGCGTGCGCCAAGCCATCGCATATGCAATCGACCGCCAGCCGCTCATCCATTACCTCATGCACGATTCGGCGCGCCCGGCGGCTAGCGTGCTGCCTCCAGAAAGCTGGGCTTATGACCCAAGTGCCCGGCAGTACCCACATGATCCCGCAAAAGCCCGCCAGTTGCTCGATTCAGCAGGCTACCCGGCCACGAACGGCGTGCGCTTTCACCTCACCATGAAGACCTCGACCGAAGAGAGCTCGCGAGCCATGGCTGCGGTCTTTCAGCAGCAGCTTAGAGAGGTTGGCATAGCTCTTGATATTCGCAGCTTTGAAGCCGCAACCTTTTTCTCTGACGTGACTCACGGGGAATTTCAGATGTATTCCTTGCGATGGCTCGGGGCCAACGAAGACCCAGATATTTTCGAGTACGCCTTCGACTCCGCGCGAATTATTCCGAAGGGCGCGAATCGCCAGTACTACAGTAATCCTCGCGTGGATGCGCTGATTGCCAAAGCCGGCGCTGAAGCCGACCAGAACGCGCGCAGGCAGGATTATGCACAAATTCAGCAGATCCTCGCCGAGGATTTGCCTTACATCAACCTCTGGTATTTCG
>QHZX01000075.1 GCA_003224835.1 Acidobacteriota bacterium
TTAACTACGCGATTCGTACAGGCGTCCGTTATACGGGGATGCCGGCCTGGAATCATGCGCTCAGTGATCAAGATATTTGGAAAGTAACCTTGTTTTTGACGCGGCTCGATAAATTGCCGCCTAAAGTGCAGCAGTACTGGAAAATGTCGTTTGGTGTTTCGCCGCAAAACAATCCAAGCCAAGGCGCGCATGAGCACCACGATTAGAATACGGAGTTCCGTTACGGAACAGGATTTGGGTTTTTAATTTTCAGCGTTTGTTCTAGGATGTCTTCTTTCCTATGCCTAATTTCACCTTACGTGTTAATGGCACCGAAAAAAATGCGGACGTCTCACCCGACACTCCGCTGTTGTGGGTGCTTCGCGACAGCCTGCATTTGACTGGTACGAAATTCGGCTGCGGCGCCGGGCTGTGCGGGGCGTGCAGCGTGCACATCAACGGAACGCTTACGCGTTCGTGCATTACGCCGGTTTCGCAGGTTGTGGGCAAGAACATCAAGACCATCGAAGGTCTTGGCGCAAACGGCTTACATCCGTTGCAAAAAGCGTGGATTGCGGAAGATGTGCCGCAGTGCGGTTACTGCCAGAGTGGCCAGATCATGGCAGCGGCAGCTTTGCTTCAGAAGACTCCGCATCCGACAGACCAGCAGATCACCGACTTCATGTCGGGGAATATTTGCCGTTGCGGCACCTATGAACGCATCCGGCGCGCAATTCATCGCGCCAGCGCCGGGGGTGCAAAGTGACCCCACTTTCACGCCGTGCATTTCTCAGCAAGTCAGCCGCCGCCGGAGCTGGACTGGTGATTGGGATTCATTTTCCCGGAAGAGCTCGGGCCGAAGCGGAAAGCGTCTTTTCACCCAGTGCCTATTTGCGAATCACGCCTGACGGCAAAATCACCATCGTGGTGGCGCGAACGGAAATGGGACAGGGCGTGTGGACCGCGCTGCCCATGATCCTGGCAGAAGAACTTGAAGTTGATCTGAATCAGATCACCATCGAGCAAGCGGGCGCCAGCACTTTATTCGGCGATCAGGGCACCGGTGGCAGCGCTAGTGTCCGCACTACGTGGGATCCAATGCGTAAAGCCGGGGCGCAAGCGCGCGAGATGTTGATCTCTGCCGCGGCCCAGGGGTGGGGAGTGCCGCGCGAGAGCTGCAAAGCCGAAAGCGCGATGGTGGTCCATTCAGCGACTGGGCGCAAGCTGAGCTATGGCTCACTGGCGACAAAAGCTTCAGCGCTTCCGGTACCTGATAATCCGCCTCTCAAAACCGGCGACTATAAATTGGTTGGGAAATCCACGCCACGTTTGGACACGCCGTCGAAGGTCAACGGCTCTGCGGTTTATGGAATCGACTTTCACATTCCGGGCATGAAGTACGCATCACTGGCGCGTTGCGAAACTGCTGGCGGCAAAGTCGCGGATTTCGATGCCAGCGCGGCCAAGCAAATACCTGGCGTAACTTTCGTCGGGAAAATCGGGGACTCGGCTGTTGCAGTAGTTGCGGACAGCACATGGAATGCGTTGAAGGCGCGCCGCGCGCTCAAAATCACATGGGATGAGGGTTCGAATAAAGATCTGAATTCCGCCGCGATTTTTGAGGCACTGCACCACGCCGACGAGAGCAAGCCGGTGAAATTCTTTTCTGTGGGTGATGCGTCGAATGCCACGGGTAAGAAAATCGAGGCCGTTTATCAGCTCCCGTTCATGGCGCATGCCCCAATGGAGCCCGGCAATTGCAGCGCGCATTTTCGCGGAAGCGAGTGCGAGGTGTGGGCGCCCACGCAAGTCCCTCAAGATTGCAGAGACACCATCGCCCCGCAAGTGGGATTGAAACCGGAGCAGGTTAAAGTAAACGTCACATTCCTCGGCGGTGGATTTGGCCGGCGACTCGAGCACGACTATGCGGTCGAAGCAGCGCTGGTTTCAAAAGCAATCAACGCTCCAGTAAAGGTGACCTGGACGCGCGAAGACGACATGCGGTGCTCCACGTATCGTCCGGTGAGCGTGCACAAACTTTCGGCTACGGTCGGCGATGATGGCTTGCCGACCTCGTTCAGGCATCGCATCATTGGACCCTCAATCAACGGGCAAAAGGGCTCGCAACCGGTGAATGGCGTCGACTCCGATTTTCCCGACGAGGCAGCGTTCCATTATCCGATTCCCAATGTATTGCTGGAATCTGTAACCACTGAAACGCCGGTTCCATTGGGATGGATGCGTTCCGTCTACGCGCTGCAAATGGGCTTCGCCACCGAAAGCTTCATCGATGAATTGGCCGCTGCCGCCGGAAAAGATCCGCTCGAATATCGCCTGCAGTTGCTTTCGAAAAGTACAGAGGTCAAGTATTTCGATACATCCTGGAATACTGCGCGCATGAGGAACGTTCTGAAATTGGCGGGAGAGAAGGCGGGTTGGAGCAAGCCGCTCGCGGCCGGACGTTATCGCGGCATAGCCTGCTTTGGCTCTTTCAGCACCTATGCCGCCGACGTGGTTGAAATCTCAATGGAAAACAGCGCGCCGCGTGTCCATCGCGTTGTGTCGGTCGTGGACTGCGGACAAGTAGTAAATCCAAATATTCTTGAGCAGCAGATTCAGGGCGCGGTGGTGTATGGCCTGGCGAATGCGTTGCGAGCGCAAATCACCATCGAAAAAGGACGCGTCGTCCAGGGAAACTTTGATGCGTATCAACCGATCCGAATGAATGAGGCTCCCACAGTAGAAGGATATTTCGTGCCCAGCACCGAGCCCCCCACCGGAATCGGTGAGCCTCCGATACCGCCGCTGGCGCCAGCGATATGTAATGCAATTTACGCCGCGACAAAAAAACGCATTCGGGCGTTGCCAATTTCAAGCTAGTGCAATTCGGTCGGTGAACCTCTGGCCTTCGTTGGTCCAAAGTTTTTAAAAATCGAACGCAGGACAGAGCTGCACAGAAAAAATCTTCAATGCATAAAATCATCCTCCTGCTTCTAATCTTTTTTTCGTTCGCCGCCTTCGCTCAAACCAATTCTTCACTTGCCCAACGCCGAGCAGCCCACCTGCGACATGGCATTAATCTGAGCGAGTGGTTCGCGCAGGTCTACGATCCGAAAGGTTACACAAAAGAGCATTTCGAAAACTGGACAAGCGCCAGCGATATCGCGCTCATCAAGTCCATCGGGTTCGATCACGTCCGCCTAAGTGTGAATCCCGCTCCGATGATCCGTCACAACCGTGCCGACGAAATTCCGCCTGAATATCTCGGCTATCTCGATTCTGCCGTCAAAATGATTCTCGATCACGGCCTCGCCGTCATCATCGACATGCACCCCGAGAGCGACTTCAAGGCGAAACTAGTTGAGCATGACGATTTTGTCGAGCAATTCTCGGACTTCTGGCGGGCAATCGCGCGTCATTATTCTTCTTACGATCCGGAGATGGTGTTTTTTGAAGTTTTAAATGAGCCGGAATTTCGTGATCGCTACCGCTGGGCGGGCGTGCAGGCGAAATTGGCCAATGCTATTCGCGAGGGTGCCCCGCAGCACACCGTCATCGCGGCCGGAGGGAACTACTCGGACGTTGCGGACCTGCTCTCGATGACGCCGCTCCCCGACAGCAACGTAATTTACAACTTCCACTTTTACGATCCGCACACGTTTACGCATCAAGGTGCGACGTGGGGAATAAATTACTGGCACTTTGAGAGTAAGCTGGCATACCCGTCCAGCATGGAAAATACGCCGAAAGTTGCTGCCGCCGAACCCGATGCCTTAAACCGCCTCTATGTTCTCCGCTATGGACTCGACCACTGGGATGCGAACCGCATGGCGGTCGAGATCGGCCAAGCCACTGAATGGGCTAAACACTGGAATGTGCCACTCACCTGCAACGAGTTTGGCGTTTACCGCAAGGATTCCGACCCGCAAGACCGCGCACGGTGGTTGCATGACGTGCGCACAACGCTAGAGCATGACGGCATCGGCTGGAGCATGTGGGATTACAGCGGCAGCTTCGGTGTGGTGAATGGGCCGAATGGTAACCACACGCCGGACACGGGTACGGTCGATGCGCTGGGTGTGAAGCGCTGATTTATTCAAGCAACGATTTAATCGACCGCAGTAATTTGTTTTCTGCCGCGCATCATTCGTTTCCGCTCGAGCAGCGTTTCGAGCGCCTGCCGCGTTTCCGGGGGCAGATGATACGACTCATTGTCCGCAGGATATTGCCGCGAGATCACGTCCGCACGGAAAGCGTGTACCGCGTGCGTAATCTCGGCAGCGGCATCTCCATAGCGGCGCACGAACTTTGCTGGAGGACCGAAGGTAAGATTCAAAATGTCATGAAATACCAAAACCTGCCCATCACAGCCCGGGCCCGCGCCAATGCCAATTGTTGGAGCGCTAACCTCGCTCGTGATCAGGTCCGCCACTTCGCGCGGAATTCCTTCGAGAAAAATGCAAGCCACGCCGGCGCGGTCGAGAGCAGTGGCATCGCGCATGAGTTGCTCGATGTCGGTCAGAGTCTTCCCTTGAACTTTGAATCCGCCCATCCGGTTAAGTGATTGCGGTGTCAGCCCGATGTGACCGGCGACAGGAATTTCGGCATCGATGATTTGACGAACAAGATCGGCGCGCTTCTCGCCGCCTTCCATTTTCACGATTTCGGCGCCGCCCTCTTTCACGAATCGGGTCGCATTGCGGACCGCATCCTTGGCGTCCACGTGGTAAGAGCCGTAAGGCATGTCGGCTATGAGTAGTGCGTCCTTTACGCCGCGCCGCACTGCTTTTACGTGGTGCAGCATTTCGTCCACGGTCACGGAAAGCGTATTTTCGTGGCCGAGCATGGTCATGGCCAGAGAGTCGCCGACGAGAACCATGTTAATGCCAGCTTCATCCACCAGGCGCGCGCTCGAATAGTCGTAGGCGGTCAGGCAGGTAATGGGTTCGTGCTGAAGCTTTTTTTCACGGAGAGATGCGGTGGTAATTTTGTGGCGCGGAGCGCCAATCGGGGTGAGACTCACATTGTCCTCCAGTGCCCCTCCGCAACTCGGCGGATAGAGCCTGCAACATGGACTTAGATGCTACTGGGGAAATTGTAGTCTTCAAATCATTGGCGGTCTACACTGCCGGTAACCAAACTGTCTGATTACTTTCTGCGCCGCTTGGCATTGGATCGCAGCCAAGTGGTATATCCGGCTTCGTCCAGATCGCCTGCTGCGAGAGCAAAAACAGATTCAACGACCGCCTGCTCGCCGGCCGCAAAGTCGAAACCATTTAGCTCCAGAAAGAGAATACCCGCGAGGAACCCGGCCCGTTTGTTTCCGTCAACGAAAGGGTGGTTCCGAACAATCGCGATGGTGTAGAGCGCAGCCATGTCGATAATGTCGACACCCTCGGCGTAAGAGTAGTGTTGGCGAGGTCTGGCAAGAGCGGACTCTAGAAGACCGTGATCTCGGATTCCGGGCGCGCTGCCATGCAGTGCCAATAGCCGGTCGTGGACGGCCAGAACATCGCGCTCATCAATCCAGACAGGACGTTTCCCGCTCACTTCGATAACGCGCGAAGCGCATTTCGATAGCGAGACATGATTTCTTCCGCTTTCTCCATCTTTTTCTCGAAAGTGGGGTCGTATGGCGTGAGGCGATAATCCCCATCAGCGGCCTCAACCAGGAAAAGCTTCTGTCCGTCTCCCGTCTGCAAACGGTCAATGACTTCCTTGGGCAGAATGACTCCAAACGAGTTGCCGAATTTTCGGACCTTGAGTTGGACCATAGTGAGTCCTCTAAGTTATTACGATTGTAATAACATCGAGACGGCAAACACAATCATTATCTTGCGCAAAGGGTACTTGGGTGAACGCCTGAAGGAGCGCTCTACGCGCTCGCGGCTTCCTGGCTTCCCAGCGGCAGGAAATACTGCGTACCCTTGATCGGTGCAGACACCTTCCTCAGCAGCTCCTGCAAATCTTCATTGCGTTCCACGAAGTCAATTTCTGAGGTGTTCACGATCAGCAGGTCGGACGATGTGTAGTGAAAAAAGAAGTGCTCGTAGGCTTTGACCACCTCTTCCAGATACTCTTCGCTGATTGCCTTCTCGCCGGCAGCATTTTTCTTTTTCAGGCGTTTCTTCAGCACCTCGGGCGTGGCTTGCAGATAGATGACCAAGTCAGGCGTGGGCAACTGATCTCGAAAATAATTGTAGTAGCGGTTGTAGGTATCAAGTTCCTGATCATTCAGGTTCAGGTACGCAAAGAGCTTGTCTTTCTCGAAGATGAAATCGGAGACAACAATTTTTTGCGAACGCGGCCCGAGATCGAGCGCGCGAAGCTGCTCGAAACGCTGAACCAGAAACGTGAACTGCGCCTGAAACGCAGCGCCCGCATCACCCTGGTAAAAAGACGAGAGAAAGGAATTGTGCTCCGGGTCGGTAACCCGCTGCGCATTGAGCCGCTCGGCAAGGATTGTGGAAAGCGTGCTCTTGCCGACTCGTATGGGGCCTTCTACCGCGATATACCTGGGAAGATCGAAAAGCTTGGCCATGAATGTGAAGAGATCGCTTTTGAGAATATCGCGACCGCAACTCTCGCGCAATTGAGGAAGAAGTTAACACCGAGGAAAAAGCAGAAGGCAAAAGCATGGCAGAAGTCAGAAGTAAGAAGTAAGAAGGCAGAAGTGAGAGGGCAGAAGTAAGAAGGCAGAAGTGAGAAGGCAGAAGGCAAAAGTTCAGAAGTAGGAAGGCAGAAGACAGGAGTAAGAAGTACGTCTGCTGATTTTAATTCTGCATTCTGACTTCTAACTTCTGCATTGTGTTTTCGTTCCATTACAATCCGACCATGTTTGCGCTTGCCGCTGCTGCCGGTGCTGCCCTGTTATTTGGCGGATATCAATCATTCGCTCCCACGGGGCAGTGGTTTGGGCGAGCCTTTTGCCGCGGGCGACGCGGATCACGGCAAATTGCATTGACATTCGATGATGGGCCGAATGATCCGCATACTTTAAAGCTGCTCGACGTTCTGTCGAAACATGACGTTCATGCAACATTTTTCCTGATCGGGCAATACGTGCGTCGACGGCCAGACATCGTCGCCGAAATCGCAAAACGCGGCCATGTTATCGGGAACCACACGTTCACTCATCCGTTGCTGATTTTGCAATCCGCATCGCGTATTCGCCACGAATTATTGCAATGCCGCGAAGCGATTCACGACGCTGTTGGCGAGCATTCCAATCTGTTTCGTCCGCCTTGGGGTGGCAGGAGGCCAGCCGTGTTCCGGATTGCCCGCCAGGCGGGGATCGATCCCGTGATGTGGAACATAACCGGGTACGACTGGAAGGCGAGTTCGCCCGAATTCATCGAGCAGAAGATTGCGCCTAAAATTCGCGGCGGCGACGTAGTCCTGCTGCACGATGGCGGGCACGCAGCTTTCGGCACCGATCGTTCAGCTACCGTCTCAGCGGTTGATCGCTTGCTCACCCGCTACAAAGCTGAAGCCTACGAACTCGTGACGGTTCCTGAGATGATGCGACAGCGCCGCTGAAAGTTTGCGGTGTCATCCCGAACACGCTGCATCGATGTCGCGCAGCCGAACCATTCGGAAGTGCAAGGTGACGCGTCGAGGAAGATGCGACGTAATGCAAAGGTCCTTCGCCCGGATGCTACACTGACGAGTTTTCGGAGGCTTCCCTGAGCAACAGTCCTCTCCTTGTGGTGCATGGCGGAGCATGGGCAATTCCAGACGATCTGGTCCAGGCGCATTTAGATGGTGTGCGCAATGCCATTGAGGCGGGCTGGCGAATTCTCGAACATGGTGGCGCGGCTCTCGATGCGGTCGAGGAAGCCGTAGTCGTCATGGAAAATGATGAGGCCTTCGACGCCGGCCGGGGCAGCTTCCTAAACCGTGAAGGCAAAGTGCAGCTCGATGCCCTCATCATGGACGGGGGTACGCTTCGCGCGGGAGGCGTTGGATGCGTCGAACACATTGCCAATCCTATTCGCGCGGCGCGCAAGGTGTTAAGCGAGAGCCCGCATGTTTATTTCGTGGCGGAAGGCGCCGAGCGCTTTGCCAAGGAGCACGGAATCCCGCTTTGCAAGAACGAAGACTTAATTATTCCCCGAGAAGTCGAGCG
>QHZX01000438.1 GCA_003224835.1 Acidobacteriota bacterium
CCCGCTGGCTCGCTTTTTCTCTTCTTACGATTCTGGTATGGGGAGCGTGGGGCGCCGTGTCGAAGGTAGCCTCCGAAGGGGTTGATGCCAACACGAATCAAGTTTTCTTCACTTTCGGATTGTTACCGCTCATCCTCATTGTGTTGCGTTCACCTCGAAACGCCGCTGGTGGCAACGGCAGGCGTATTGGAATTGCTTGGGCGTTTCTAACCGGCATTCTAGGTGGAACCGGGAACATCGCGTTTTTTCATGCGCTGGTAATTGGTGGAAAGGTTTCGGTGGTATCACCGGTTACCGCGTTGTTCCCGCTTGTAACCGTAGTTCTCGCGGTCACGCTTTTGCACGAAAGAATCGGAACCGCGCAAAAGCTCGGATTGCTGCTGGCGCTAATCGCGATCTATCTTTTGAGCATGTAAAGCTTATGTCTCTTTTGCCCGCATGGATGTGGTTTGCCGGAATCGCGCTGCTCTTTTGGGGAATCACCGGCGTGACGCAAAAGCTCGCCACAAACCGGATTTCGAGCGAACTCTCATTCATTTGGTTCGCTTATGCCATGATCGCGATCTCCGCGGTGCTGGCAATCTTCGCGCCGATTCACTGGCACCTGCGGCCTTTGATCTTCTGGGCCGCGGTAGTGGGCGGAACGCTGAATGGACTGGGCGCCCTCACCAGTTTCACTGCGTTAGAGTCAGGTGGTAAAGCAGCAGTAGTGATTTCCTTGATATCGCTTTACCCGCTGGTCACGGTCGCCTTCGCCGTCACAGTTCTTCATGAACATTTGAGTACGGCGCAAGCAGTGGGCGTAGGGCTCGCAATCGTTGCCGCGATCTTGCTCTCGCTGGAACCGAAACCAGCTGATACTAAGCCTTAACAAGACTTATGTGGCTTCGCTCATCCTGCCCGATGAATCGACGCACCCGACGGAGCGCAGTCCTTCCTGAACCAGAAAACGC
>QHZX01000076.1 GCA_003224835.1 Acidobacteriota bacterium
CGCGAAGGTCAGCTTTGACTTTACCAAGAGAATCGCCGGTGGACTCCAGTACTACGCGAGCTACGGTCCCATCACTCGTTTCGATCCGCTTCGCGAGCAGCAACAGCAATTCCTTCCTGCCATTGACCTCGACCTGGGCCCGCAATGGGAGTTCAATCTTGGCATCGGAGTCGGGACGACTGCATCAACTGATCACCTGATCGTGAAATGCATAGTAGGGCGTCGCTTTGACTGGCATCGTTCAAAATAGCTTCTCGAATCAGCCAATCGGTTCCGGTGCCGGGGGAATCGGAGGTGGCGCAGCGGGTGGGGAATAAGGGAGCGGTTGGGGCAGAGGCACCAGTCTTGCCAGCTGCGGATAACGTCCGGCAAAAAAGTAAATCGCATATGCAGGAAAGAAAACGATAACGGGAACGGAAATCAGCGACACCGCATAAAAAACAATCAGCAGAAACATACTGCCGGCCACGATGGCTGCAGTGATGGTGAACACGTTCCACGTTAGCCCCGCCGCTTTCCCCGCAAGCACGCCGAGGAAGCCCAATCCTCCGAATGGAATCAGCAGAATGACAATAGCAATGATGGCCAGTATTCCGATCATTATCCCTGCGCCGATCGTCAATATGAATTTCATCCCGCCATACCCGGCATAAGATCCCTTTTCAGAACCCATCATGACCCACAGGCGCCGCCAACCTTCGATCGCCGAAATATTTTCGAGCGCCATCTGGGGAACAACAAAATCTTTCGTAAATACTTGCACAATCAATGACACTACGATCCAGAGCATAAAGACGAAAAACACAAGAATGCCGGTCAGGATCAAAGGCACCAGGTGCTGCTTAGGAGCGGTAAACCAGCCGAGAAGAAATGCGGCAAGCGCCGGAACCCCGAGCAGAACGGCTGTCCCGGCAATAGTGGCCAGGATCAAAAGGATTTGCCAGACAAAGTATTGGAAGGCGGGTTCGCGGCGTTGGCGCCACATGCGGCCCAACTCGCATTTCTTTGCAATCACGCTATCAAACAAAACGAATCGCATTCTGCTGTTCACGTAAATCAATAAGAGCCAAATTACGGGAACGGTAATGATTGCAATCACCAGCAGCGGTGCCAGCAGCTCCCAGTTCGGAGGCGCGACTGCGATGAGGTTGCGGTGGGTTGTTGTGCCGTGAGTGGGATAGCTGAAATTGCAGCCTCCGCCTGAGCTCATTTCGCCCGCAAACAATCCGACCAGCGCGAGGCGTGTCCATTGACTAAAACCAAAGGGACGAAAGAGTTGCTGTTTAGTGTGTTCGAAAGCAGGAGTGATGGAATCGACAGCAGAGATCGGCACGGGTCACCTCGCGAAGGGACGCGATGAAGGTAAATGCGAGCGGCCGCAACGTCAATGAGATTTTGAAACACTTAGGTCATTGAGTCATAGGAATAATGCGCGAGTGATTCAATCCGCTCACTCGTATCGCAGCGCCTCAACCGGATCGAGCTTGGAGGCCCGCAATGCCGGAATGAGACCGCTGATTACTCCAACCAGCAGTAACACCAAAGTCGAAACCATCACCGTGAACATAGAAATGTGTAAGTGAATATCACCTTTGCCGGAGTCATCTTCGAATAGAGGTCCCATCAGTGGGAGGGTGCCCACTGCGGCGGCGGTGAATTTTCTTCGCGCCCAGCGCTCGCCGTAACCCGATCTCGCGAATGCGTTCCTCCACTGAAACCAGCATGATGTTCATCACGCCGACACCGCCGATTCCAAGCGTCAATGCGCCGATGAACGTAAGCAGTACCTCAAGCCCGATTGTGATTCCGTCAATCACCGGACGGAACTCGTCTCGGCCGAACATCTGAAAAGCTTTTGGATCCGTGGGCGAGAATTGCTGGCGGGTAGCAATCGCAGCCAGCACCTGGGCCATGGCTCGCTTCTCGAATTGTGGCGCAACCGGTGCGAAGACGAGCACGGCGGCGTAGCGCGTATTCCATAAATCTCCGGCCGTCGAATATGGAATCCACGAGGAATCGTCATCGCTCGAAAAATAATTGCTGAGCTGGATTTTTCGTGCCATAACGCCGATTACGGTGAAGCGAACGCCTTGCACCAGCACGGTCTCGCCTACCGCGGGGCGCCCGCTGAACAAATCTTCTTTCAATTTCCCGCCAAGAAAAATTACCCGCCGGCGCTCGAGTTCATCTTCGGCATTGAGCCATCGTCCTTCAGAGGGGACCTCGTTCCGCATTTCGCCATACTCAGGGCACACCCCGCGTACCGGGTCCGTTCCCACCATGCGGTCGCCGTATGCGATGCTGGGCCGGCGAACGGTTTCAAGACATGCGTATTTCACCAGCGGCGCTGTGGCCTTGACCATTTCTAAGTCTGCTTTCTCAAGGACCACCTTCTTGCCCGCGCGCTGACCGCCCGGCTGCTCACTGGTCTGCTGCGGCCAGCAGATTACGACACTCTTTCCGAATGCATTGAATCCGCCCACCAAAATGCTTCGGAAGCTGCTGCCATAGGCAATCAGGAGCGTCACTGTCGCGATGCCCCACACAATTCCGAGCATGGTAAGAAAGCTGCGCGTGTAATTGCGCTTCAATGCCACCCAGGCTTCGCGAATGATCTCAGTCAGCATCAGCTTATAGCTCTCAGCTCCTAGCCTGAATGCAGAAGTAAGAATTCAGAATGCAGAATGAAATGCTCGCTGACGTGGTCTCGCCCGGTCTCACTTCTGCCTTCTAAATTCTTACTTCTGCATTCTTTCTATCCTCCTGCTTCAAACCTCAGCGCTTCTATCGGATCGATAGATGCGGCTCTGCGCGCGGGATACAGAGCCGAAAGCACCGCGATTGCGCCGAGCATGAGGCAGGCGAGGACTCCAGAGGTCCACGTCGGCACTAGCCCAGCAAAGAAATCTGGCATAGGGAGCAGGTTCACCAACCAGCACAGGCCGTAGGCGACTCCCATTCCAATGCCGCCACTCACGAGCGCAATGACCATGGCCTCAATGAAAAACTGTCTCAGGATTGCGTGTGCCGGCGCGCCCAAAGCTTTGCGCACGCCAATCTCGCGGGTACGCTCACGCACCGCCACCATCATCACGTTCATCACGCCGATGCCGCCAAGAAACAGCGTCACGAATCCCACGGCGCCAAGGAAATATTTCATCCCGTCCGTCATTTGCGTGAAAGCTTTCGCTTCCTGAACCGTGTCCCAGATCGGACAAGCCTCTTTGTCCAGCGGATCGTAATGATGCATGCGGGCCAGCACCGCGCGTACTTCATGTTTGCAGGCTTCGTGGTGCTCGACGGTCCTCGGAGTCACCAAAAGCATGTCGAAGGTTCGCGCCGTGCCCGGCGGCTTGTCGGGAAAGTCCCGCCGCATGGCGGAGAATGGGATAAAAACTTTATTCACGTCCCACCCGTCGTAACTCGAGTCTTGCTTCTTTTTGGCCATGACGCCAATCACGAGAAACGGAATATCATTTAAATAAACGTTTTCGCCAATGGGATTGCGACCCTCCGGGAAAAGCTGCTTGGCAGCGTCAGTGCCAAGGAAAGCCACACGGCGCCCGGCATTCTGGTCGTGCCAGTTATAGAAGCGGCCCGAGCCCACGTTGAGGCTTCGAATGTCTCCGAATTCCGGATAAGACCCGGTCACCAGGAACGCCGCATTGTTGTAATTGCTATGAGTGCGAACGTCCTCTTTTTCGAGTTCGGGGATTGCATACTGGCAATCCGACGATTGAGACTGCACTGCGTGCACATCCGAATCTTCCCAGCGCACAATCTGGCCGGCACGCGTTCCTCCGGCCTGCAAGCTGGTGCGGCCGTGGAATACGATCATGATGTCTTTGCCCAAGTTTCTGGTTTGTTCCTCCTGGCCTTTTCGCAGTCCCTCGCCGGCCGCCACCATCAGGACAATCGACACGATTCCCCACGCGATGCCAAACATGGTCAGGAAAGTGCGCAGCTTATGCGACCAGATGGTGCGAAAGACATCGAGGATGAGATCGCGTAGGACCATGATTTTAAAACGCGCGCCTGGAGTTGCGGTTCAAAAAATAAGGACCATAAATTGGACGCTCGCCCGGGCGTAAAGTAAGCCGGGGCAAGCCGACTCATGGATAATACGGATACAGGAGGGGATTTGTTCAGGGCGAAATCACTTAATGACGGGCTTAATTGGTCTATGAGGCGCGGCCAACTTCTTGATTCCCCATTCCGAACTTTGCATTCTCCATCCATTTTTCCAGCTCGGCCAAGGCCAGCTCGCATTGCATTTTGTGCCTCTGCTGGCGGTCGCGAATCTTCTTTTCCAGAGGCGGAAGAAGATCGAAGGTGATGTTTGCCGGCTGAAACTTCTTCGGATCTGCGTGAGTAATGTAGTGCAGCAACGATCCCAGGGCTGACGCGCGGGGCGGAGCGGCGGGCGATCCTCCAGTAACCAGTTGCGATGCGAAATTTCCTGCCAGCATCCCCGTCGCAATGGATTCAACATAACCTTCGACGCCGCAAATCTGGCCCGCAAAAAAGATCGAAGGTTGATGTTTCATCTGCAACGTCGGAGTGAGCAGCGCGGGCGAGTTGATGTAGGTATTGCGATGAATCTGGCCGAAGCGCAGAAAGCGGGCGTTCTCCAGGCCAGGAATTAAGCGCAGAACTCCTGATTGCGCCCCGAATTTCAGGTGATTCTGAAACCCAACCAGGTTGTAAGAATCCGCCCGCAGATTTTCCTGCCGCAGTTGCACAACTGCATAGGGCGGCTTTCCCGTACGCGGATCTCTCAGACCTACCGGCTTCATGGGGCCGAAGCGCAACGTGTCCCGTCCGCGGCGCGCAATTTCCTCGATAGGTAAACAGCTCTCGAAGTAATTAAGTTTCTCCCAGTTTTTCTGTTCGACGGACTCGGCTGAAACTAACGCATCGTAGAAGCGGTCATATTCGTCCTTCGACATTGGACAATTGATGTAATCCGCAGTGCCTTTGTCATAACGCGCCGCAAGATACACCTTTGACATATCAATCGAGTCAGCTTCTACGATCGGACTAATGGAGTCGTAGAAATAAAGACTGCTCGGCGGACCGTGTGGTGCGGGCGCCCCCGCCTCCGAAGTCTGCGTGCAAAGCCTCGCAATCTCTGCCGCGAGCGCATCGGAAGTAAGCGGCCCGGTGGCGATGATCGTGATTCCGCCTTCGTCGATCTGCGTCGCTTCCTCGCGGCGAATTGAAATCAGCGGCTCGCGCGAAATCACCTCAGTCACTCTTGCGGAAAAATGCTTCCTATCAACCGCCAGGGCGTGACCTGCCGGGACCGCGCATTCTTTCGCAATCTCTATCAGCAGCGATTCGGCGCGCCGCATTTCTTCCTTCAAGAGCCAGGGCGCAGTGTTCTCAGATTCTGACTTCAGAGAATTCGAGCAGACGAGCTCAGCGAAATCCGCAGTCTGGTGCGCCGGAGTGGACCGTACCGGCCGCATTTCGTAGAGATCAACTGGAATCCCGCGCCGCGCACACTGCAACGCCGCTTCCGATCCCGCAAGCCCCGCGCCAACAATTTTGACTTTCTGCATAAAACTTTCGCCACGGAGACACGGGGTCATGGGAAAAAGTCGACCACGCTTTGAAAAAGAGTTTAACCGCAGAGATCGCCGGGAAAAGCCGCTGAGAACACTGAGAAAATCTCTAACATCCAGAGCCTCTTCTTTCTCCGTGTCTCACTGTCTCCCTCGTAGATCGGTTTTACTTTGGTTAGACATTTCTTCTCTGCGGACTCCGCGAAGGCTCTGCGCTCTCCGCGGTTAAGAGCTTTTGGGGCCGGCGGCCACTCTGCGCGTTGCGTTCTCGTCGAACGCAACAACCTTTCGTTCATTCAGGAATGTGGCCCCTAATTTTTGGTAGAAATCGATCGCGGGCTTGTTCCAGTCCAGCACTTCCCAGCGCAATCCAAAGCAGCCTTCGTCGATCGCAAGCTTCGCGACCGCAGACAGCAAACTCATTCCAATTCCATTTCCCCGGAATTTGTCGAGCACGAATAGGTCTTCAAGAAATAAAGCCGAGCGACCCTGATACGTGGAGTAAAAATGAAAGAATGAAGCATACCCGGCCGGCTCGCCTTTCCACTCAGCAATCAGAGCGCGGAATTTCGAGTGCTTGCCGAAGGCATCGCGCAACAGATCCTGTTCAGTCGTAACTACTGCGTTCGGCTTTTTCTCGTAAGCCGCCAGGCCGCGGATCAGGGAGAGCAGCGCGGGAATATCGTTGCGAGTTGCGGGATGAATGTTCAGCATTCTAATTCGTTGCGAATCCTACCTGTGTCTTTGCTCTGTGAGACTCTGTGTTCCCTGTGGTTAATGCTTTTAGAACCTTTAACCACAGAGGTCACTGAGGTACACAGATAAATGCAACGGAGAATTTCTACGCCACACTGAGTACTACACTCTCAACTCCGCTACGGTCGCCCCGCCGCCGCCTTCCTGTTGCGGAGGCTCCGCGACGGACTCAACGTGCGGATGCTTCTGTAAGTACTGCCGCAATGCTTTGCGCAAAATTCCCATGCCGCTGCCGTGCACAATTCGTACTCGCGGCAATCCCGCCAGGAACGCTCGATCAACGAACTTTTCAACTTCTCGCGTCGCATCATCCACAGTTTGCCCGATAACATTGATCTCCGAAGGCACACTGGCGTCACTCTCAAGTACTACCGATACGCCCTTCGCGCGCGCGGCTCTAACTGGGCTGTCTGAAGCGCGGCTCACGACTTCGGCGATGTCCTCTCGCGGGACGCGCATCTTCATCGATCCCATTTCCACTTCGAAATGCTTGTTATCCAGTTGGCGCGTGATCTTCGCGCTTCGTCCGACTGACTTCAGCTTCACGAAATCCCCTTCCAATACGTTCTGCACCAACCCCGGTTGCGCGTTGGGATCGTCACGGTCCGCGCCGCTGATATGCGCCACCACCGATGAGTCGAACTGTTCGCGGAAGTCACGCCGCAACTTGGCAATGCGACGCTCGGCATCCTTGGAGACTTTCTGCGCAGCCGCCCTATCCTGAATTGCATTCACGGTTTCGCGCGCGTGATATTCGAAGTCACGCAACAGGGTTTCCAGCTTCTTCTCCAGTTGCCGTGCTTTCTCCTGCTGCTCACGTTTGCCTTCAGACGCCAGCCGGGCCTGCTCGCGATTCAATTCGGTTTCTCTCTCGCGCAGACGAAGGCGTTCCGTTTCCGCATCCCGCAGTTCCGCATGCAATCGATCTAGAAATTGGCCGACATCACGCGCCTGGCTTCCCAATCGCGACCGCGCGGAACGAATGATCGCGGGATTCAATCCCAGCCGCTGCGCAATGTTGATGCCTGCCGATGCGCCCGGCACGCCCAGCTTAAGCTCATAAGTCGGCTGGAGCGTGGCTTCGTCGAAGCCAACCGAAGCGTTCACCACTCCCGGTGAATTCGCGGCAAACACTTTGAGCGAAGTGTGATGAGTGGAAACAATGGTGAAACAACCAATTCTTAAAAAGTGCTCTGCGATTGCGACCGCCAGTGCCGCGCCTTCTTCGGGATCGGTCGCCGAGCCGAGTTCGTCGAGTAAAACTAATGAGTGTGTGGTCGCGGTTCGAGAGAGGCGGTCGATATTGGTGACGTGCGCCGAAAACGTGGAGAGATTCTGCTCGATAGATTGATAGTCGCCAATATCCGCCAGCACCGCGTCAAATACAGGCATTTCCATTCGGGTCGCCGGGACCGGAATTCCCGACTCCGCCATCAACACGAGCAGCCCGACAGTCTTGAGCGCCACCGTTTTTCCGCCGGTATTGGGCCCAGTGATGATGAGCTCGCGACTGTTCCCTCCGAGTTCTATGGTTGTCGGGACAATGTGACCGTTTTTCGCTTTGAGGTTTCGCTCGAGAAGAGGATGGCGCGCATCGCGGACGATCAGGGTAGCAGAGTCACCTTTCTTACCCTGTCTCAAAGAACGCGATAAGGGTGGGACGCTCTCGGCAGCTGGTGGACGGGCGAGGGCGCCCGTCGCCCCAGAATATGATTCATCGGAATGTTCATTGCTGCCAAGCACCGGCGCGATGCAATCGTAGTCTTCTGCGAACTTCGCTTTCGCAAATTGCAATTCAAGTTCCGCAAGGACCTCGATAGCCACGGCGATTTCCCCAGCACGCTCTCCAATCTTGCGCGTCATCTCCAGCAGAATGCGATGCATCTCAGCCAGTTCGTCTTCCAGCAGGCGTACCAATTCGTTGTTCTGCTCGATCGTCTCCAGTGGCTCTACGAAAACTGTCTGGCCGCTGGAACTTGCCCCATGCACCACGCCCTGCACGCGTCGTTTGTGTTCAGCCTTGACCGGAATAACGAAGCGTTCACCCCGCACTGTGACTACTTCCTCCTGCGCGGTTCCGCCCTCGCTCAGCCGCCGCAGATAACTTTGGAGGGACTGCTGTATGGCTCGTCTTTGTTTCTCAATTTCACGCCGTATGCTTGCCAGTTCCGGTGAGGCTTTGTCATCCAGCGTCCCATCCGGAAGAATCTTGTTTCGAATGCCACGCAACAGATCGCTGAAATCTGCGATTCCAGAAGAGAGCTGCCGCACCGCAGTCCAATCAGTCTTCATTCCCTGTGGTGGATGGAAAGCAATCTCACGCCATTCCGCCGCCCGATCCACGGCGGTGAGCACATCTCGAACTTCGAGAGTCTCGAGCGCTGCGCCCTCGATGCGCGATTTTTCCAGCAGCCTCGTGATGTCGCTTAAACCAGCAAACTCAAAATTCCCGCCAACACGCCGGAACTCGCGGACCTCACTTGTAAGCTGGTGCTGGTTCTGAATCCAGGCGAGATCAATCGAGGGGCTGAGTGCTGCCACCCGCGCGCGCCCGAGATCGGAAGCCGCGTAACCACGCAACAAATCGCGCAACAGGCCGAACTCAAGGACCGCAGCGCTCGAATTTGCCATTAACACCGGCACAATTCCATGTTACTGTAATCCGCGCCGTAAAACGGCAGGTTACCCCCAGCCCTGGTTTTTGCCCGAGCTTCGCGCCCGAAACAGCTTTCGCCCGAAAAATTAATCAACGAGGTGCCTCCGATGGCGACCGCAACTATGCCCGTGCAAAGAAGAACGCAACTGCGTCCAAAGTATGTTCTGTTCGCATTCATAGGCTTGATGATGGCGTATGTGCTTCGCCACAACGAAAGTTTCCTCATTCATCCCGGGAACCCAGTCTGGCATCACTACCACCCGTTCCGGTGGTGGTTGTTACCGCACGGAATCGCCGGCGCTTGCGCGCTTTTGTTGGGGCCGCTGCAGTTCTCAGATCGCCTTCGGCAGCGGTTCACAAAATTTCATCGCGTTGCAGGACGGATCTACGTTGCAAGCGCGCTCATTCTTGCCCCGCTCGGCGCATACATTCAGTATTTCGAAGAACGCATGGGCGCCCCGCGCTCCTTCAGCGTGGCTGGGCTGATTGATGCCATTCTTTTAATGATGACCACCGGAATCGCCTTTGGGTTCATTCTCAACGGAAGAGTTCAACAACATCGTCAATGGATGACTCGCAGCTTTGCGGTCGCGCTGGTGTTTATTGAAGTGCGCGTGGTGCAAGGCGTGACTGGATGGGAAAAGCTGGGCATTGGGGCCACCGAGACAATTGTCTGGTCTTGCCTGGCGTTCTCTTTGCTGTCGGCGGATATTGTTCTGCAAGTGCAGGAGCTATGGCGTTCGCGTCCGGCCGCGAGGGCGCGAGTTGCGGCGGCAGACTAGCCTGGCGGATCTCCGCATTGTACGAACAAAACCAAACCACAGAGGACACGGGGTTAGACAGAGCAAAAACATAGAGGCTTGAATCGCAAGCGCATTCCTCTGTGGCTTTCCTCTGTGTAGCTCAGTGCCCTCTGTGGTTCAAGGTTTTCAACACACCC
>QHZX01000439.1 GCA_003224835.1 Acidobacteriota bacterium
ACTTGAATGACACGATATGTGCCGTCCAGTTTTTGATTCGTGGGAATGTAAGAAATGGTGTACTGGTTGCGGATCTCATGTGCGATACGTTCGCAGATCGGCACGACTTCGCGCAACGACTCCGGGAAGAATGCCTCGCCACCGCTGGCTTTGCTCAGTTCGCTCAGGACGTGAGGGTTCCTATCAGGATCATCAGGCTCGTAAATTCCCAGCGAGTAAACGATGGCGTCGGACTGAGTGGCCAACTCTAACATTTGGGCTTTGGTATGCACACTGGCATTGTCCGCGCCATCGCTGACGACGATGAGCACTTTTTTGTCGCGGATCCCTTGCTTCAAATGTTCGAGGGCAACAGCTACGGCATCGTACAACGCGGTCTCGCCGTCGGCGATGACAGTGCTCATCGCAGTTTTCAGTTGTTCAGAACGGTCAGTGAATAGAGTTCCATGCGGCAGGCCGAAGGAAACGTGCTCATTGAAGTTGACCAGAAACATCTGGTCCTGTGGGTTGCTGGAGGCGGCAAATGCCAGTGCCGCAGCGATCACCTCGGCACGCTTTGGCCGCATGCTGCCGCTGTTATCGATCACAAGTCCGGCGGTGACGGGAATGTCTTCGTGGCTGAAATGCTTCATCGTCTGCGGGACTCCATCTTCGAAGATTTGAAAGTTGTCTTTGCCAAGACCGGCAACTGGAGTGCCTTTGCGATTGCGCACGGTCGCGTGCAGGACAACTTCATCGACGTTGACACTCAACTTGTAACCACTCTCAGAGGGTGAGGAGGGCGTAACCTGCTGGGCGTAGACAAGCGTGAGCGGTATCAAGAAAGAAACGATTGCGAATAGACCCAGGACCGTAGTTCGCACGGCGTTCGCCATCGCACCGAGAGCGCAAGATGCGGATTGACGGATGATGAACGTAACCACTTCAGTCTCTTGCGAAAGTTCTGGCTCGATTGGTAACGGCCGGAAAATATTGGCTGTACGCCTCGGCTTCTTTTCCAGAAAGGCGTACAGCCTATGTAAGCAAATGCCTAACGATCTAGACGGAGTGCTTGGTGATGAGCCCGGCTGCAGCTAGCGAGAGCAGCCCAGCACAAAACAGCAGCGGCAAGTAGCTCGCCGTGTGCGGCAGGGTTTCCACTTTGGCTATTTGCACTGGAGCCTGAACTACCTCAGCAACGGGAACTGGTTGTCCGGCTGAATTCACGGCTTCGATCGGTGCTGTCTTGAGCGCTTCTACGTCTGCCATCGGAGTAGGCGTTTCAAGCACAGGCTCGTTGGCGATCTTCGCCAGCTCTAGTGCCTTCGACTTCGGATATACGAATTCCTCACCCGACTGAGCACCAGGATAGAACCACGCCCGAATCGCTTCTGGTTCGCCT
>QHZX01000447.1 GCA_003224835.1 Acidobacteriota bacterium
CCCTCTCCGCACACGCATTCGCGCTTCGTACCCTTCACTTTCTCCAACTTTTTCCCTGTACTAAATTCTGCTTGGAAAACATTACAGATTCTTCTGCCGCTCCCGATAGTGAATTGGTGGCACAAACGCCGCAATGCTCCACCGGTTGCTGCACGCCACGAATAACAAAGGAGAACGCAGAAATGACAAGACAGATCAGAAACTTCGCGGGTTTAGCGCTGTTACTTACCGCAATTGCGGCTAGTGGCCAGCTTTCCCACCAGGCACGGGTCACCGTGCCGTTCTCGTTCATAGCCGGAGGAAGAAGCACAC
>QHZX01000448.1 GCA_003224835.1 Acidobacteriota bacterium
TCACCGCGTCCATCACGGGCGATGGGGGCCCGATTCTTGCCGATATTGCAGTGCACTGATCTCATAAATTCCAAGCCTGTCACCCTGTTCCCGGGCCGGTTTGCGTAAATAACCGGTCCGGGCAGGCCATTCCTGCAATTACCGGCTATTACCGTAACGTTCAGGTGATCTCACATACCTTGCAAGTCCGCGCCCCGCGCCCGTTCTCAGATAGGACCGAAAAGTTTCCTCCCCTTCAGGTCCGCACCTATTCGGGAGATTCCATGAAAAATGCGACGTCTTCGCGCGCGCTGCGCGGGAGTGTTTTTCTGTTACGTACGAGCTTGTTGGCCCTGTTCCTCATGCTTAATCTGCGGATGCCCGGCACCGCAGCCGCTCTGCCGCAAACGCAAGCCAGTCAAAGTGTGACTCAATCCGAGCAGACCTCAGACGAAGGCGCCGCAGCGCTCACCATTTACAACCAGAATTTTTTCGTAGCGCGCGAGCACGTACCGCTCGATCTGAAACCAGGAGTGAATGAAGCCCAATACACCGGCGTAGCAGCACATCTGGAGCCGGATTCCGTCATCTTGCGCGATCCTCACGGGCGCGCACTGCAGATTCTGGAGCAGAATTATCGCAATGATCCTATCTCGCAGGAACTCCTGCTCTCTTTCTACGAAGGCAAGACGATTGACTTCGTGGTGGGCCGAAACACTGACGGCAGCGATGTGAAACTGAAAGGCAAAGTCATTCGCAGCGGATACGTTCCAGTCAATTACATCAATGGATATCCGCAGCAAGCGTCAAGCCAGCCGATCATTGAAGTGGATGGGGTATTACGCTTCGGCATGCCGGGGCAGCCGATCTTCCCCGCACTGAGCGCAGATTCAATTCTTAAGCCAACGCTGAACTGGTTGCTGCAAACCAATCAGCCGGGCAAGTTCGACGCCGAAATTTCTTACGTGAGCGGCGGCATGACCTGGCAATCCGATTACAACGTCGTGGTGCAGGATGATCCCGGCAAAAAGACCGATCTGCTCGACATGATCGGCTGGATCACCATGCACAATCAGAGCGGCAAGACTTATGAGAACGCTCGCATCAAGCTACTGGCGGGCGATGTCAGCAAGATTCAGGCGCCGACCCTCACTGGACGTGCGTACGCAGCGAAAGCAATGGCGGTGAATGAAGACGCTATGGCGCCACCAGTCCAGGAAAAGTCCTTTGACGAATTTCTCTGCTGGAATTCATGCGCAGCGGCTGTTTATCTATGACGGCGCACAGACCGCGCAATATGGCTATTACAATCCCGACCAAATCCGCGGGGATGTAAACTACGGAACTGCCTCGAACCCGAAAGTCTGGGTCATGGAAGAGTTCAAAAATTCAGAGAACAATCATCTGGGAATGGCATTGCCCAAAGGCAAATTGCGTTTTTACCGCCGGGATACTGACGGTCACCTTGAATTCGTGGGCGAGAACACGATCGACCATACGCCAAAAGATGAAACCATTCGAGTCTATACCGGCAACGCGTTCGACGTGGTCGGCGAGCGCAAGCGTACCAACTACCACGTGGATTCGAACCAGCACTGGATGGATGAGTCCTTCGAGATTCGCATTCGCAATCACAAGAAGGACCCAGTCGATGTACGCGCAGTCGAGCACTTATATCGCTGGACAAATTGGAAATTAATTCAGCAGTCGTCGGAGTTCAACAAGAAGAACGCCCAGACCATCGAGTTCCCGGTCACCATCGCTCCTAATGGCGAACGGGTGATCACTTACACCGTTCACTATTCGTGGTAGGGGGTCGCAGGTGTGCCCGCATTAATTGCGTCGTGGCGATCACTGTACCGTGAAACTCACAGTCGTGCTGTGCGTTAGCGGTGTGCCGAGGCTGTTAGTTCCCGTACCTGTAACTGTCACGACGTAGGTGTGCGGAGTAGAAACCTTCGGAGTGACACTCGGACTCCCTCCGCCGCAGCCCATCCCTGTGACCACAATTGCGAGCAATATGAGTCCCAGCAGAGCCGCCCATTTCCGTCGTGTTGAAACACTACCCAGAATCACAGCCGCAAACAGGCCACCAGTCGCGCCGAAACCCGTAGTCGCAAGCCGAGCGATCTCAAATCTGGATTTACCCGACGGCAGTATCGATGGAACGCGGAAGCCCGCGGCTGCGGTCATGCTGAGAGTTGAAGTCTGGGTGTTGCCTGAAGTCGCCGGAAAGGTAACGCTCGCGGGCTTCAACGAACAGGAAATTTGAACCGCCGCGTTTGAGCTGCACGCCAAGTTCACAGTGCCGGTGAAACCGTTCAGCGCTGTAATCGTAATGTTGGAGGTGCCCGGTTGGCCAGCCGCAGCCGAAGTCACCAGACCCCCAAGCGCAAAATCTTCGGTCGGCGTTACAGCCGTCCATGCGGAGATAAGCTGTGCCACATCTAGCGATCCCAACCCGGTTACCTGATCGTATCCCGCGCCTGCTGTGAAACCTATGCTGGTGGTGCCGGTCGGACAGTTTTTGCTGCCCGACGTGCAAGGCACGTTGTTATTGCCGGACTTGATGTCGTTAAATACGGTCGGCGAATTTGCTGCCAGGCTGTACAACATCGGATTCACGTTGCCTAGGCCATTTGAGCCAGTGGCTTGATTGATCAATGCCAGGATTCCGGCAAAAGTCGGGGCACCTGCGGAGGTTCCACCAACGGCAGCCAAATTGTTCTTGCTGTCCCTAAAGCCGGTTGCGCAACTTGTTGCACCGGGATCGTTGGTAGTGGTTTCGTCCTGAGAACAGATCAAATAAGGATCGTGAACAACCGCCGCGTTTAACGCAATCTCGGGCACATCCCGCCTACCATCCCCGGGGACACCGGCTCCGCTCTGCCATGAGGGCTTCGAGAAAATGGTGCTTGCGCCACCGCCGCCTGCACTCAGACCGCTGGCGTTCGAATCGTTCCAGGTCTTTTCGGGAATGTAGCTTATCGCAGTACCCGCAGGGTCAGTCGAGTTACACTCCGTCTTCCAGAACGTAGTAGCTGCAGCGCAGCCGTTGCTCACGGTCGCAGCCAAATCGCCTGTAAACTCGCTTCCTCCAACGCCGGTCACTTCCGGAATGCTGGCCGGTACGTCTACTGCGAAGCCCTTGGTCGCGGAACTTCCACTATCGCAATCAGCCGCCCCGCTGTCGCCTGCTGGCCCACTGATCGTCTGGCCTTGGACATTTGCTTGCTGCGCCCATTGCTGCATGGTGAGCACAAATGATCGAGGCAGGTTGGCTTCACAGTTCCCGTAACTGATACTGATGATCGGGGCGACATTATTCGTGATCGCGTACTCCAGGGCATCAAATGCATTGGCTCTTCTGTTACTGCATGTGCCTGTCGTCCCAACGCCTGCATAAACAAACTTTATAGTTGCGTTCTTAGCGACTCCTTCTGTCCACTCCAGATCGAGGTCGGTCTCAGTTTCATCGTCTTTGCACGCGAGGGCTGTGCCTGTGCCAGGGACCTGAATCTTCTGAAAATTGGTGCTGGTAGTGGCCGGCAGGCCGGCAGCACTGCGGAACGCATCAAGATCAGCTGTGGTATTAGAAGGATTGAGCAGCGTTTGCCCTACCACAGCAATGGATTGGCCAGTGCCATCGACATTTGTAGGTAAATGGTAGATGGTCGCGAAATCTCCCGGAATTAGGAAGTGATTCCCCGATATGTTCGATGTAAATCTAGCTGACGCCGTGCGAAGTCTTGGTTTGGGACGAAAATCATTCAGTCCCCGGACCCCGAGCACCTCGCCGGCGAATGCTGCGGGTAAAGCGACATCACTCGCGTTCGCG
>QHZX01000449.1 GCA_003224835.1 Acidobacteriota bacterium
CCAGATCCTTACCGGATTTGAGCTCGCGTCTGTTGATCCCCGGGTCGTGGGTCTCAACCTGGTCATGCCTGAGGATGGGGAAATATCGATGCGCGATTTCGATTTGCACATGAAGATGATCGATTATCTGCACCGTCTTTACCCGAAGGTGCACATTACGCTTCATGCAGGGGAGTTGGCAATGGGTCTAGTGCCGCCAGATGGCTTGCGCTTTCATATTCGTGAGTCGATTGAGGTGGGGCATGCTGAACGTATTGGCCATGGGGTGGACGTTTTGAACGAACGCGACCCATTCGGCTTGCTTCGCGAGATGGCCGATCGCAAAGTACTTGTCGAGATCTGCCTCACTTCTAATGACGTGATCCTCGGTATAAAAGGGGATGAACATCCTTTCCCGATTTATCGCGAATTCAAAGTGCCCGTCACACTTGCGACCGATGACGAAGGGGTCTCACGGACCGATCTGACCCATGAGTATTTACGCGCGTTGGTGACATATAACCTCTCGTATCGCGATCTAAAGGAACTGGTGCGAGATAGCCTGGAACACAGTTTCTTGCCTGGGGCGAGCCTTTGGGCGGACTTGCACATTAAGCGCACAGTTGCTGAATGCGCAACCATACGCACTACAACCGGAGGTGTTCCGGTGCAGTGCACAGAGTTTCTGGGTGCAAACGAAAAAGCCAAGCTGCAATGGAAGCTGGAAGTAGATTTTGAAACTTTCGAAAAACAATTCTGAGCCGACCGAGCTGTGATGACAACAGTTGAAGACGAATTCTCTCGCGCCGAAGCTGCGGCGCAATTCCTGCTTTCGAAAATCCCGTTGCGTCCGGAAATCGGTATGATCTTAGGTTCGGGCCTCGGCAGCCTAGCCGACGAACTCACAGAATCGGTCAGAACTCCATACACTACCATTCCAAAGTTCCCCCGCTCCACAGCCATCGGCGAGTACATCTTTACGAGGGCTACTCCGCGCCGCAAGTCGCTTTTCCGATTCGAGTTTTCCAACGCATGGGGCTTCGAGCGTTGATCATCACTAATGCGGCCGGCGGTATCAATACAGAATACCGGCCCGGCGCGCTGGTCCTGATTCGCGATCACATCAACCTGCAAGGACAGATTCCGCTGGTTGGCCCCAACGACGAGCGCTTCGGCCCGCGTTTCCCAGACTTGACTCGATGCTATTCGAAAAGCTTGCGTGCGATCGCCCATTCAGCCGCCAAAGAACTGGGAAGCAATCTCGCTGAAGGCACCTACGTAGCAATGCTCGGGCCGAATTACGAAACTCCCGCGGAGATCCGCTACTTGCGCTCGATTGGCGCGGATTTGGTCGGCATGTCTACGGTTCCGGAAGCGATTGCGGCAGCGCATATGGGAATTAAAGTCTTGGCAATTTCATGCGTCACCAACATGGCTGCCGGGATTCTGGATACGCGTCTAAGGCAAGAGGAGGTGTTCGAAACCACTGAACGCGTGCGCAATCAGTTTGCTGCTCTTCTACGTGCCGTCATTCCAGGAGTTGCAGCACACGTTGCTTAATCAACTAGCTTCTCGCCCTTACGCATTGGGATTAGGCAGCATTCCCGCAGCGCCGGGTTTAGCTCGGGAATCCAAGGACTACCGAAGGGCATTACTGAATAGATTTCGAGGACAGCTATGAAAGCACTGGTAAAATTTGCGCCCGGTGATGGCAATGTTGAGATCCGGGAAGTGCCGGAACCTTCATGTGGCAAAGATCAGATCAAGCTCGAAATCGGCTTCTGTGGAGTATGTGGAACAGACATTCACGTTTTACACGATAAATTTCGAAACTATCCACCAGTCATTCTGGGTCACGAATTCGCGGGTACCGTTGTGGAAATCGGCAAGAACGTCGAAGGTATTGTCGCTGGTGATCGTGGCGCTGTTTTGGGTGCGACTGCCGTGACCTGCAGCAAATGCCAATATTGTATCTCCGGCAATTTCATTTTCTGTTTGAATCGAAGGGGCATGGGACATGGTGTGAACGGAGCATTCGCGCATTATGTTGTCGTTCGTCCCGATCAGTTCTATCGAGTCCCGGCATACCTCACAATGGAAGAGGCAGCTCTTAGCGAGCCCTTTGCTGCCGCAATTCAGGCTGTAGACGAGCTGACGCACGTCCGCATTGGTGATACAGCATTAGTCTCTGGGCCAGGTCCGATGGGTTTGCTATGTCTCAAATTATTGGTTGCCGAAGGAGTCAAGACGATAGTGGCGGGCGCTGAAGGAGACGACTTCCGGTTGCAGGTCGCCCACCAACTCGGCGCATTTGCCACCATTAACGTTGCGAAGCGGAATTTTCTCGAAACTATCCACGATCTTACGAAGGGCGTTGGCGTCGATGTTGCTTTTGAGTGTGCCGGTCACGAGCAGTCGGTACGCGCCTCGTTGCTGGCGCTACGTCCGATGGGTCGCTATACACAGGTGGGTATCTGCG
>QHZX01000450.1 GCA_003224835.1 Acidobacteriota bacterium
CAACAGAACCGACCTGGGCAACCGAATGCCCCGGAGAACCGTGGCGTAACCTCTCGTCCGGGTGCTCCAAATGGACAACCGAACGCGCCAGAGAATCGCGGTGCAGCACCTCGTCCAGGGCAGCCGAACGCGCCAGAGAATCGCGGTGCAGCGCCTCGTCCGGGACAACCGAACGCGCCAGAGAATCGCGGTGCAGCACCTCGTCCAGGGCAGCCGAACGCGCCAGAGAATCGTGGCGCAGAGCCTCGTCCTGGCGCTCCTGAAAACAATCGCAACGTGCCCCGCCCCGGTGCTCCTAACAATGGTGGCCCCAATAATGGGGGGCCTAATAACAACGCCCCCGGCAGGCAAAACCAAATGGCGCCTCGTCCCGGCGCTCCCGATAATAGGCCTGTTCCGCCGGAGAATCGCAACGCTCCGCCAGACAACGGTCGTCCAGGACAGCAAGTCCCACGTCCGCCGTCTGCCAATCAGCAGTCGGAGCCGCAGCCTCGGCAGTATCCGGGCACGCGGCCTGAGAACAATCGTCCTCAGGAAGCCCCGCAAATGCGACCGCAGCAGCCTTCGCGTCCGCAGGAAGCGCCGCAGATGCGACCGCAACAGCCTTCGCGTCCGCCGGAAGCGCCTCAGATGAGGCCGCAACAGCCGTCGCGTCAGCAGGAAGCCCCGCAAATGCGACCGCAGCAGCCTTCGCGTCCGCCGGAGACTCCGCAGACCAAACCGGAACAGCCTGCGCGACCGCCGGACACGAGGCAACAACCGCCGCAGCAGTATCGCCCGGAGGCCGCGCCTTCACGCAATTCTCCGCCTCCGCAAGCTCGCCCTGCTGAGCCACCTCCACAGCGTGAGTATCGCCCGGCGCCTCCGCCGCAACGTGAGACTCGGCCAGCTGAGCCGCCACCACAGCGTGAGAGCCGTCCGGCGCCAGCTCCGCGGAACGATAATCCTCCGAAAAACGACAAGTCGAAAGATAAGCCGCCGCCAATTTCTCTGCGGTCTTCGCGCAATCTCGGCGTGCTCTGCGGTTAAAGGCTTTGAACCGCCCTTACCCGGTAATCAGTTTTCCTGATCGGAGGGCTGACGGCTGGCGGCCCACAAAGGAGTCTCACCGTCCCCGGTGCTCAGTAGAATTCTGTTCATAGGTGTATCTTTTTCTTGTATGCAGGTTCGTGTTCTATTTTTCGGAATATTAAAAGACCTCGCGGGGCGCAGTTCGGATCTGCTCTCGCTTCCCGACCATGCTAGTGCTGCCGACGTCCTCAGTCATTACGAACAGCGGCTCTCGGCTACGAGGGAAATCTTCCGCTCGATCGCCATTTCCGTGAATCAGGAGTATGCAGCCCCCGAACTGAAGCTCAAATCCGGCGACGAAATTGCGCTTCTTCCTCCCGTAAGCGGCGGAGCGTCCGAAACTCGCAACCAAAACCAAGCTGGCGAGACTGGGCAGCGTTCGTTCATCATTCGTGAAAAAATAAACACCGCAGCCCTGCTCGACAAAATCAAGCGGGCTGAGGATGGCGCCGTCGTAGTTTTCGAAGGCATCGTGCGAAATCACAGTCGCGGCCGGCGCACCTTATTTCTGGAATATGAAGCCTATGAAGAAATGGCGGTAAAGGAGATGGAATCGCTGATCGCTCAAGCGCTTCGGCAATTCCAGATTCGCGACGCCACCATTGCCCATCGTCTCGGCCGACTCGAAATTGGCGAAACCAGTGTTCTCATCGTCGTCGCCTCCGCGCATCGCGCCGCAGCATACGACGCCTCTCGCTGGATCATTGATACTCTCAAGCGCACTGTTCCCATCTGGAAAAAAGAGCATTTCGCAGACGGTGTTGTTTGGTCTGATGGTGAGCCGTTTCCCGATGGTTTGGGCGTGGAGCGACGGGCGTCCGCGCCGGTCATTACTAATGAAGCGGCGCAAAACGTGGGCAGCCATTCAAAGAAGCCTGCATCCAACCCAATAGTCCACAAATGAAATTTCTGCCTCTTTTTGCGCTGTTGGCCGCATCCGTGTGTCACGCTCAAAGTTCCGGCAGTGTTCCCAAACCGCCTTGGGTAAAGTCTTCAGGCTCGGTTGACGATGCCAGCGATATCAAAGTTGACGTCAAGCTGGTCAATATCTTCGTCACCGTCACCGACGAGCACGGCTCGCCCGTCGCCAACCTTAATAAGGATAATTTCCGAATATTCGAAGACGGTCATCCCCAGAAAATTTCTGTCTTCGGAAAAGAATCTGAGCTGCCTCTTTCGATCGTGCTCGACATTGACACCAGCCTGAGCACGCGCAAGGATCTTCCCCTGGAGCTGGGTTCCGCCCGCCGCTTTGCCCACACCATTATCCGTCCGGTCGACGCATTATCTCTTTACGATTTCAGCGAGGTTGTCAGTCAGGACCTGCCTTTCACCTCTGATTTAAGAACCATCGATCACGGAATTGACCGCGTGCATACCGGCGCTGCTACCGCGCTTTACGATGCGGTTTTTCTCGGCGCCCAGGCGCTCGAAAGTCGGCAGGGAAGGAAGGTCTTGGTCGTGATAACTGACGGCGGCGATACGGCCAGTCAGATCAACTATCAGGGAGCGCTGCGCGCCGCGCAGCAAGCCGAAGCCATCGTGTACAGCATTATCGATGTACCTATTGAAGCCAGTGCCGGCCGCGATACGGGTGGCGAGCACGCATTGATTCAACTCTCCGAAGATACCGGCGGTAAATATTATTACGCGTCTTCGATCCAGCAACTCGATCAGGCATTTCGTGCCATCAGCGACGAACTGCGTACCCAATATCTTCTCGCCTATTATCCCGCGCAACGCCTAGCCGACTCCGACTTTCGCAGAATCGAGGTTAGCCTGGCGGGTGTTCCGGAAGCGTCGAACTATAAAGCCCGCCACCGCACCGGCTACTACACCTCGAAGTCCCACTAGCGATGCATTTGTTGACGGCCGGGAAAGCACCACCGAGAGGCGCGCGTGAAGACACGATCGGGAAGGGCACGACTTGAGTCGTGCCGATTGATATCAATAAGTTCTAACCGCGAGCGAAGCGAGCGTCCGTCCTCCGGTGACCGATTGGCACATTTTAGTAGGCCATACGTAAGCGAACCATATGCCTCACTGGGCGTAATTGGCTTTCGCGGGAGCTTCTTCCCTATTCGATTGCCCGGCGTATGGCTGTGGTTTATCAAGCCAGTTGACGATCTTGTACATTGATGTCCGAAGCCGTTGCATATTGTCGCCCGTGGGGTCTGAATAATAGTTATTGGCAAACTTGAAGGTAACCCAAGCTGCCACATCGGCAG
>QHZX01000077.1 GCA_003224835.1 Acidobacteriota bacterium
CGTTCGGCCGAGTTTTTCTAAGACGCTTCAGATCCCCAAAGGCCCGCGCGATCTCCGGTTCAAACCGTTTGCGTGAAGCTTTCGCGTTTTGAATCCAGCGGGGTGGGATATTGGCGCTGAATTTGAGAAAGCCTCTGACAACCGAACCGGAACTTGCATCGAAGAGCTTCGCTTCCCTCGGCATGATGCCTCCTCGTTGTTGAAAGCTGTCTTTCCCGCTAGCTCGCCACTTTGTGTCCGTTAGAAAAAAATTAGCCTTCTTTAAATTTTATATATCTCGCGGCACTGCACGAATGCCGGGCATGGGCCACGAGTTATTTACGTCGTTGCACGCGTCACGCGGTTGATTTTCGGAAAATAGAGCCAGAGATGCCCGTCATTGTCATCTTCGCCGAAGACAATTTCACCCTGGGAGCCAACAACCGCATCGCCGAACTGATAGGCATAGCGCCGATGCTCAAAAACCGAAGCGGCAACCCCGAGATTGCTCACACTGCCGGAGACTGTGTCGCAGCAGAAGAGGTTCGCCATTTCGTTTCCGCAGAATCCAAAAAGCCTGCCATCCGGAATCATCACCATAGGTCCGACTGGCGCCAGATGCGCTCTGCCAAGCAAGCGGAAGCCCTGGTTTTCGTCGAAAGAAAATATGCGCCCGGCATCATCGGCCGTAAGGAGTTCGCCAGTATCACCGCCGCGAGCCCACCTCAGCCCGGCGTTCCACTCGCCTTTGGGTAAATCGACGGCCGCACGGCGGATCTTGCCAGAAGCGAGATCGAAGTGCCAGAGTCGCGCACCGTCATCCTGTCCGAAAATTCCGGAACTGCCCATCCCGAGATGACCGCGCCCTGATACCTCTCCGATGACAGAAACTTTGCCCGACTCGATCCCCATCGTAAACAGATGACCGGTGGTTACACCGATCACGGTGCTCCGGGACGCGTCGCAGATTGCGTGAACCACCGGCTCCTTTGAAACGCATTCTCCGAGATCTTGGAGAACCTGTGGCGCGAGGCCCCACTCCTGGATCCAGTCTTGCGCGAGATCGATCTCGGGTATTGCAATGGCGCGGCCACCCCGTGCTCCGTTCACAAATGCCAGAGTGCGGGATTTGCCGCAGCAAACCGCTACCGAGTTCGTCCCATCAGGCACAACTCCAACATCCAGTACGACGCCCGTGAGGTCATGGAACGCAGATGCAAAAAGGTGCGCCCGGCGCCCGCTGGTCCCGCCGTAGATATGCCCTTCGGAATCGATATCGAGCGCAGTGATTCGACACTCGTCGTGGGTGATTGGGGTAGTCATGCCCGGCAGGCACGTAGGAAATGCAACCATTGTGCCCTCGCGTACAAACTGGTGCGCCAGCTCATTTTCGTATGCTTTTATGGCCGGCGAATTGGGATCGAATCTGCCCTTTGTCTCCATTGTCGTAATCTCCCTTTAGCCCCACATCCGAATGGGCAGGTGCGCGTTTTTTCTTTTACGCTCGGCCGGCATGGAAACCTTAAAAATCCCTGAGGGGTGATTTCCAACGTGGCCGAAGAACAGGTCTCCGTTGTGGTCCACGGCACCGCGTGAGACATAATTCGCAACCCCAGTGGGGTGCTTGAGCTGCGCCACTTCCTGCCGCTCGAGCGTCCGCGGATCGAGGCGCCACACCACACCCTGAAGCTCTTTGCCGGTCCCGGGCGTCGGATTATATTTCGGATCACGCCAGCGGGAAGCGACGTAGTAGAGCTTCCCATCGCCCGCGAAGGTCAGCCCGCCGCAGTGGTCGGTGAACATGTCAATGGGGAACGTGGTGTCGCGAGCTTGTGTTGCCGGTCCAAGATCCTCAACTCTTGGCCACTCGCCCTCATTTGGCCAGATTCGCATCAAGTGAGGATTGGGACACCAAGTGGAAGCGTAAACACATTCGCGGTCGGGTGAAGGCGCCACGTCGTAAAACACGCTATGCCAGCCAGTCTGGTAATTCGCATCATGGGCCAGCAGACCCGGAGAGATTTCAAGGCGGTCCGTCTCTGGCGTATAGCGCACCAACCGCCCATAGTCGCTACTGGTCCAGACCCGATGCCGCTTATCGAGAAACAGCGCTTGAGGATTGATTGAACTAATGCGGCCAATATCGCGCCGCTTGCGAGTGTGAAGATCATAGATGATGAAGTGATCGCGAGGATAGCTCATGGCGTACAGGAGGCCGCGCTCTTCATCGTGCACAAGGCAGCGGCAGCCTTCCTTCGGGATCAGCGTGTCCCACCAAAGGACGCGATCGTTGCGAGTGTCGAAAGCAAGCAGCGCGGAGCCGCGAAAGCAGCGCTTGGCATCGTGCCAGGAATACCACGGCGAATAGCGGGGCAGATCGATAGGCGGACCGGAAAGGTGTGTCGCCATGTACAGCACACCATCGTGCATCGACGGAGCAAAGCTGTAGTGAATCTTGCATTGTGAAGCACGGCCCGAGGTGCCGGGATCGTCCACCATTTCGGCAAGATCGAAGAGATAATCCAGGTCATCGCGGTCTTCGTTGTAACGAACAGGTTTCACCACGCCGCCGGGTACGCTCTCGGCGCAAGCCGCCGCATAGATCCGCCCGTCGGGCCCGACTGAAAGTGACCAGCAGGTATCCGAGTCGGGATGATGTGTAAATGGGTACCACTTGACGGGATACGGCGTTTCGCCAGGAGATTTAGCTTCAGCCTCTAACGCGGGAACGAGATTTGCCGCGACCGCCGTACTGCCAATTTTCATAAACGTGCGGCGATCAATTTCCTGTCCTGGACTCATCTATTCCTCCTGTGTGGATCAGAAACCCGGCGTGATTATATTCCGATGGTGGATGGATCAGGCGTCGCCATTCAGATTTATCATTGGAAGTCATCCGCGCGGAAATTTTCGCGACAGAAAAGGTCTAGATGTAAACACCACCCGGATGAGTGGCGGGATGGCTTCAACAATTCTGCTCGGCTGCGACTTAAGCGCAGGAAAGTCTCTACCGCGTTGACCATGGCTCCGCTCCTGCTCGTCGCAAATCTAAATCTTTCTTGATCCGTTAGCATGCGTGCAGCTGACCTCCCCGTTGTCGGTGAGTAGTTAACCAGAGGTGGTCAGCGATTCTTCGACGGCCAATTGGGATTTTCATCTTGATTTACCTGGCCGGACGTGCTGAACTGGCACACTGTACCCGGTTCTGCAAGCTCCTGCACTGCGTGGTAACTTTCCAGGATTTCTACGGAAGGATCGTCGTGATTTTATACCGAGTGCTCTCTGTTGTTTTACTTGCGATGCTCATCACCACTGGCTGCGGTGGCGGTAACAAAGGTTTCAACGCCAACAACGTAACGGTGAGCATTTCACCTGCGACTGCCTCGATTGCAGCAAGCAGTCAAGTAACATTGCAGGCCACGGTTAACGGTCTGTGTTCCACGTGCGCTAGTGATATCTTCTCTTGGGCTATCTCCGAAAATGCTACAGCGGGAGGCTCCAGCTGCAATTGGTTTGATACGCCTCCCGTGGTGCCATCGTGTCCCGGTGGCACGATTCAGCAAAACTCACAAAGCACTCTCACGGTGACGTACCATGCTCCGAGCACCCCTGGCACGTACCACGTTGTTGCTGAGTGGTGCGATTGTTTCGGCACCCCCACGGTCAAGAAGACTGGAACCTCAGTTATCTCAGTCACTCCGTGATCCCGCCGATTGGTAAGCGAAGGCGTGAAACGAACACGAAGTCACACGGCGCAATAATGTTCAAAAATCGTAGTTTATGAAATCACGCGTTTTACTCATTGACCCATGATGATGAGTGATATGGCGATTTTGCAACAATCAACAACTTCGTATTGACATCCTGTTCCCTTGTACGGGATAAGGGCGCTATGAAAACACTCCTGTTGATTTACCTAAGCTTGGCGCTGCCTGTCTCTCAGAGCCAGACAGAGTCCGCTCACCAACGTCCGACGACCCCCCTTGCTAGAATCATTGGTTTGCCTTAGCTCATCCATACATAACTGAGGAGCACGACCTTGCCAGACACCATTTATGACATCGCCGTAATTGGCAGCGGCCCGGCCGGATACACGGCCGCTATTCGAGCCGGCCAATACGGACTGAAAACCGCTCTCATCGAGAAGGATCCGTATCTTGGCGGCACCTGCCTGCACGTGGGCTGCATCCCAACCAAGGCTTTGTTGTTCAATGCCGAGCTCTGGGACCACCTGAAAGATGCGAAGGAGTATGGAATCGAGGGCGTGAACTCGCGCAAGCTGAATTGGCAGGCAGTGCAGGAGCGCAAAACGAAGATCGTCGACAAACACGCCAAAGGCCTGCAGTTCCTGATGCGCAAAAACAAAGTCGAAACCATCAAGGGCACGGGCAAGCTAACCGGGCCCGCACAGAATGGCGTGCACACGATCGAAGTAAAAGATGGTTCCAAAGGCAATCAGATCAAGACGAAAAATGTGCTGCTGGCGACGGGATCGGAGGCGAGAATGATCCCAGGGCTGGAGCCGAATGACCGCGTTCTGACGAATATTGAAATCCTAAACATGGGCGCCGTTCCGAAGTCGCTGGTTGTGGTCGGCGCGGGCGCGGTCGGAGTTGAATTCGCTTCCATCTTTCGATCATTCGATTGCGAGGTCACAATTATTGAAATGCTTCCGCGCATGGTTCCTCTAGAGGATGAGGAAGTCTCGAAGGAGCTGGCGCGCGTTTATCGCAAGCGCGGTATTAATTTTCACGGCGGCGCAAAAGTCGACAAGGTTGAAAAGACCAAGTCAGGAATTGCTGTGACGTTCACTGCCGACGGCAAACAACAAAAGCTCGAGGCGGAAAAGATTCTGATCGCGATTGGACGTAAGCCGAATACCGACGGCATTGGTCTCGAAAAAACTCGCATTCAAACCGAGCGCGGCTTCGTGAAAACCAATGAATGGATGCAGACTGCCGAACCCGGCATTTACGCCATTGGCGATATCGTACTCGGAACGCCGCAATTGGCGCACGTCGGGGGCGGATTCCGAATGTGACTTTTTGCCATCCTGAAATCGGCAGCGTCGGGCTTACCGAAGCCAAGGCTCGCGAACAGGGATATAACGTGAAAATTGGCAAGTTTCCGTTTACCGCAAATTCCAGAGCATCGATTGTGGGCGAGCACGAAGGTTTTATCAAGGTCGTTTCAGATGCGAAGTATGGCGAGATTCTTGGCGTCCATATCATCGGCCCTCAGGCAACGGAATTGATCGCCGAAGCCGTGACTGCAATGGAACTCGAGGCGACGGTCGAAGATCTGATGTGGACGATCCATGCTCACCCCACGCTGGCGGAGGCCATGCTGGACGCATCGAACAGCGTGTATGGGCTGGCGATAAACATGTGAACCTCTTGCGCTGCGGCGTAAAATGAAAGTACGAGACGTTATTAAATTGCTTGAGCAGGATGGTTGGTTTCTGGACCGCACGCGCGGTAGTCATCGGCAATACAAGCATTCGGCAAAGCCAGGCTTGGTGACTTTGGCCGGCAAGCCCGGCGACGACTTAGCGGCGGGAACTTTGAATAGTGTGTTGAAGCAAGCAGGACTGAAGAAATGAAGAAGTACTTGGTTGTAATTGAAAAGACCGCGACGGGGTACTCGGCCTATTCGCCCGACCTTGAAGGGTGCATCGCGACCGGCAAAACTCGCGACGAAGTTGAGCGAGAGATGCAGGAAGCGATCGAGTTTCATCTCGAAGGCATCGCTCGGAATGGAGACCCTATTCCAGAACCGCGCACATACTCGCGGTATGTCGAAATCCCACTCGGTTGATCCAGCCGTGCTCTCTGTGTGTACTCTGGGGCGAAAATAGGTTCGAACGTCTTAGAGCGCCAAACTCGTGGCGAATAATTTGATTTCTGTCCTCCAACTCGGCACCATTGATTACTCCAGCGGACTGCGCCTGCAAGAAAAACTGGTTGCACTTCGCAAAGACGGCCGCATCGGCGATGCGCTTCTTCTTTTGGAGCACACACCGGTTATCACGCTCGGACGAAACGCAAAATCGGCCAATGTGCTCGCTTCGCCCGACACCCTTGTCCAGCGCGGAGTCGAAGTCTTCGAATGTAATCGTGGCGGGGATGTGACTTTTCATGGGCCGGGGCAATTGGTCGCGTACCCAATTTTCGATTTGCGCGGCGTTCACTCTGAGAACGCCAGCCGCAAAACGCTAGGTGCGGTTGATTATGTTCGGAGATTGGAAGAAGTGCTCATTCGCACTTGCGCGGATTTTGGCATTCCCGCTAAGCGGATTCCAGGATTGACGGGTGTGTGGACGGATCACCCCTCATTGTCATCTTCCGCGGGGTCAAGAGACCTGCTTTTCTCTGAAGCCAAGATCGCTGCCCTCGGAGTTCACATATCGCGGGGTGTAACTTCGCATGGACTTGCGTTGAATGTGAACACCGATCTGAGTTTTTTTGATCTGATCGTCCCTTGTGGCATCACGTCCAAGCCTGTCACATCAATGCAGAAAGAACTGAGCCGCACAATTCCGATGCAAGAGGTCGCTCACGCTCTCAGCCGGAATTTCGGCTCGGTGTTCCACAGCCAGACTTTGTGGCTCGACAGCCTCGACGCTCTGCTTGGGAATAGTCTCGGAGTTCCCATGCGGCCACCGCAAAATCTTCGTCAGCTTCATGGAGAAGATGAGTCTTTCCAGGTCTGACGGCGCTTAGAACCAGGTACTCTGCTTATATTGCCGGTAAGCGTCTCCGAATTTGTCCTCCAACACGCGAGACACGTATATAGGATTGCGGATCTTGGAATAAATTCCGCCGGTGACCAACTGCCGCGCTTGTGCCGTTACCGAGAACGACCTTCCCAATTGATTGCGCGCCACACAAAGGAGGACCAGCGCGGGAGCGGCGATGGCCAAGCCGAGCCAGTGGGCCCAATTCCACGGAGTTGGCAAGAATAGAATTGAAGCGAGAATTGCCACTCCGGCGCCGATCTGCACCACGAAAAGCCATGCAAAATTTGGATCTGTGTTGTTCACCGCGACCATTTTACTTGTGCTATCCAAATTGATGATCGGATTAGTTACCCGCCTTGTTTTTGCCTGCGCTCAAAGCAAGGAGTAGGATTATTTGTTCGTATTTCCTTCCAGGCCATGAAGAAGAAACAACCGAAGACCGCCGCTAGGGTAAAGCTACGCGCTAACTCCAGCAATGGATCGAAGCGGCCCGCGTCTCTGCCTCAGCAGCGCACCTTTGAAATCCCAGACTATCGCCTGGAGAAACCCGCTTTCACGGTGCGCCAGATACGGAAAGGCGAGGAGTGTTGTTACGAAGTTTCGGGTGATCTGAGCGCTCCTGCTCCGCCGATTCGCGATTCTAAATATCTCAACAAACAGCAATGCATCGAGATTTACCGCTGGATGGTGCTCAACCGCCGAATGGAGCAGGCGCTCGAAAATCTATATAAGCAGGGCAAAGTAGTCGGCGGAGTTTATTTCGGCCTCGGCCAGGAAGCCTGCTCCTGCGCCTCCGCCTATGCTCTCGTTAAAGATGACTGGCTGGCGCCGATGATTCGCAACCAGGGGGCGCTGCTGGTTCGAGGCTTCGAGCCTCGCGACATGATGATGCAGTACATGGCCAAAGCCGATTCACCCACGAAAGGCCGCGACGGCACCTCACACTTTGGGGATATTTCCCAACGCAACGTTGTTTCACCCATTTCCATGCTCGGGGATCTGGTCCCGGTGATGGCCGGAGTGGCGCTTGGCGCCCGGCTGCAAGCGCGAAACATCGCGGTCATGACCTACATCGGCGATGGCGGCCAGTCTAATATTCGACTCCATCGGAAATGCAGTATTGCGTGAAGGATCTCGCAGAACGCGCCATCGGATATGGCATTCCGGGCCTGATCATTGATGGCACCGATCCTTGTCAGGTCTATGACGCCTCCTACGAGGCCGCGGAACGCGCGCATCACGGCGAAGGACCGACGCTGATCGAAGCCAAGATGATGCGAATGAAAGGCCACGCCATTCACGACGCTGCCGATTATGTGCCCAAGCCGATGTTTGACTACTGGAAAAGACGCGATCCCATCGCGCGCTTCGAGAATTATTTAGTAAATGTGAAGAAGTGGCTCTCGCCGCAGGAGCACCAGAAATTAATTGCGGAAGTCGAAGCGTACCTGGAAAGAGAACGCGAGATTGCCGTAAATTCGCCGATGCCCGCACCCGAGACAGCGGCCGGTGGCGTGTATTGCGAGGACGGCTGCCACCAGATCAAGCCAAAGTACGGAATGCCGGCAACCCGCACAGCCATGACTGTCACGAATCGCAAGAAGAAGGAAGCAGCTTTACACTTCAAGTAAATTGCTGATTTACTCTCGGCCGCGATCGTGCGCTCAAGCCCATGCCTATTCTGTTGTATTGCATCGCGAAGGCTGATGCCCTGGCCAACAAATCACTGACCGGAGTAGCTTGCGATCCCGTAATCCCTGTTAGGGTTGAGGGACTCTCGGCTTTCATATCGAGCAATGCCGATTCCTCTGCCTGGATGAAATCACGTTTGCGAGCATCGGCGCTCGAGTTTCACCAAGTGCTGACCAAAGTCTTCAGGTCAGGGGCAATCATTCCATTTCGCTTTCCCACAACTTTCGAAACTGAGACGGAACTCACAGAACATCTGACAGAACGGTCGAGCGAATACACAGCCTTACTCGACAAGTTCAGCGACCTCGTACAGATGGAGGTCAGGGTCACGAGTCCATTCAAAACGCAATCTGAGTCGGGGGCGCAGTACTTGAAAGCCCGCCAGACCGCCCGGCTCGCAATCGAGAAGTTCGAGGCTGAGTTGCGCGCGGCCTTGTCTTCTATCCTGAAAGATTGGAGACATCGCGCGTCAAAGGAGGGAATCCGGGCATTCGCCTTGGTAGCGCGTGGAGGGGTCGCAGAATTCGGAAAAATCATGCAGAGCACACCGGTTCCTGACGGTATGAAGGTACGCGTAAGCGGTCCGTGGCCAGTGAGCGAGTTTATTCAACAGAGCTGATGTGCCAGAATCATCATGGAAACCATGAGCTCGAACGAAAACAAACCGGCTTTGCCGCAATCCCGCGTCGACTGTACGCCGGAGAACATTGAGCAGGGCCTAGCCCGGCTCGTGCTTAGCCTGATCGAACTGCTGCGGCAATTACTGGAAAGACAGGCGATCCGGCGTATGGAGGGCGGTTCGCTCACCAATAATCAGGTCGAGGATATGGGTGCGGCGCTGATGAAACTGGAGGCAAAAATCCACGAATTAGCCGAGCATTTCGGCCTGAGTCCCGCCGACTTAAACCTCGATCTCGGGCCACTGGGGAATCTTTTGGAGAATCCTCCTCCTCAAAAGTCAAAACCGGACGCACCGTGAAGATCAGCGGCACTCGCTTGTAGTCGCAAGCTTCTTCATACCCGGCAACCTGAGCCGCAACTGAAGCAACGCTAACCTGTGGGGCAGAATCCTAGGCAGGGGCGAACTCTCGGGGCACCGGTTCCTGCAAAATTTTCCCTTTACGTTGACACGCGGTTACCGCTGCATTTAGCATCAGGCGCGCGGAACCGGTGTTTTACGTCGTTTTTCCGGCAGAAAGAAAACGGAAGCCATGGAACGGGTGCCGACAACCACGGGAACTACGAATCTGGTAGATATCCTGGATCGCGTTCTCGATAAAGGACTCGTAATCGCGGGCGACGTGCGCATTTCGTTGGCGAATGTTGAGTTACTCACGATCCGAATCCGTTTGCTGGTGTGCTCGGTAGACAAGGCCGAGCAAATCGGAATGAACTGGTGGAAATACGATCCACACTTGACCATGCAGTCGCCGGTGCTCCCCAGCATAGACGAGGTTACAAAAGCTGCAGCTAAGCGTAGGGCCGGGGTTCCGGGCAGGAATGTTGGCGTGCCTGGACGAAAAGCCGCCGTACCGGGGCGGCGAAAACGTTAGTTTGATTTGAAAGCGCCAGAGGAGGGAATCAATGGCCGTCGAACGAGTATCAGGCGGATCCAGTCTTATTGATGTGCTCGACCGGGTTCTGGACAAAGGTATCGTAATCGATGCCTGGGTTCGCATCTCTCTCGTCGGCATCGACCTCATCACGGTCGAGGCACGAGTCGTTGTAGCATCCATCGACACTTACTTGAAATATGCGGACGCGGTCGGACTTGTAGGCCTGGTCTCGCGGCCACAGTTGGTTGCTGAAGAGGTCCCGGAGATAGAGATGGAGACCACTCGCCGGGTTACTCGTGCGCCAGCACGGCGGCCTGTGCGCAGAGGCTGAAGTCGGTCTGAACCAGAATTGGCGGCTCGCAGCTAGAGCCGAGTACGGGTTAGCCTTACAGTCGAATGGCCAGTTCCGCGCTAAGACGCAAACGCGAGCATTTCCGCGACCCACGGTCTTCCAGCGAATCGGCCGCGCTACGTCTCAGCGCGGCCGAGCGCCCCGAGGAAATCCTCCCCATTCTTTTAGAGGAGATCGTGCACCTGGGCTTTCCCAACGCTCTTGCCCTTGAGCTGGATTTCGATACCGGGCAGATTAAGCCTTCCGCCTCGCTGAACTGCAGCTCCGAGTACTTAAAGAAATTCAACACATCTCTGTGGGCGAGCGAAAACCCTTTTGTCGCCGCGCTGCAGAATCTGAAATCGGGGTTGGTTCCTGCCGGCGCGATTCGCAGCGGCTCGCTGTATGCGCATCCCATGATTTACCGCAACTTTTCACGCTGCTGGGAAGCCGAGCGCGAGAGTCGCAACGACTGCCTGGCCATACAAAATGCGGAATCCAGCAAGCTGCAGATTCAGCAGCAGGTATGTTCCGCGTGCGGCATGCGGTCCTATGTACACGTCATCATCGGCCAATTGGGAAGAAGTACCGGCGACACACAGCTCCGGCAATTCCGCAATCTTGTGGAACGCGCCAACCGCCAACTCACCCGGCTATTCAAGGTCGAACACTACTACAACCGCATGCGGGACATGGAAATCACCATCTCGCGCATGACCACGGTCATGGAGAGCATGGCCGACCCAGTCATCCTTACCGATAACCAACACCGGGTCATCATTCAGAACCGCGCGGCAGAGCGTTTCTTCCGCGTGCCTGAAGGAGTGAGCGAAGGCGGGCGCCGGGCGGTTGAATTCAACAATCTTCTCTTCTCTGCTGCCCTCTCCTCCATGACTGTAAGCGCCAATGACAGCTCGCGCGATTTGACTCTGGTTGACGTAATGGAAGGTGAAGAAGTCCTCTTTGAGGCGGTCTGCGCTCCAACGTACATGAATGAAACCCGAACCGGCATGGTGACGGTTATGCGGGACGTGACCGACCTGCGCCGCGCAGACCAGGAACTACGGGCCAATCTAGATAAATTGCGGGCGGCCGAAGAAGTGGTCCGTCAGGACCGCGACCGACTCAATGTCGTGATCGAGAACGTCGGCGATCCGATCGTCGTCGCTGATAATTCGGCCAAGATTGTCCTGCTGGATCCTCTGGCCAAAGAGCTCTTCGGGACCGGCAATAGGGTTCGCGCCCCTCAGGTCGTCAAAAACGAAGCCAAGCTGGACGCATATCTAACGTCGTTCACCTTCTCTTTTGTCGATCACCAGAACAAGGCTCTTCATCTGTTCAATCCCAGTTCGGGCTCTGATATTGAGTATGCGGCACGTTCCGGCAAAATTTACGATGCCCGCGGCCAGGTCGCCTACACGGTCACCGTTCTGCGTGACTTTTCTACCTGGAAAAGGCTGGAACAACTGCAGATGGAGCGGCGCATGCTCGAAATGGAGAAATTCGCTGCCACGGGCAGACTGGCCGGTACCATCGCCCATGAGATTAATAACCCAATGGAGGCGATCAAGAACGCGATTTTCCTTCTCAGGAATAAGGTTGAACCCGATTCGCAGCAGGTTTATGACGCTCTGAAGAGTGAGACCGCCTGACCTTATTTTCCCGACCTCTGGCAAAAGACGGGATCACGGTGGAGAAGCAGTTCGCCCAGCTGCCCCCGACGAAGGGTTCTGCCGACCAGTTCCGCCAGTTGCTGTCTAACCTGGTGGTAAACGCGCAGGACAGCATGGCGGGCGTGGGCGGTAAACTGGTAGTTCGTACCGCTCACATCAAATCCAGTCGCGGGGCATACGAACGAATCAGTTTGGTCGTCGCGGATACGGGATCTGGGATTCCCAAGGAGATCCGAACCACAATGTTCGAGCCGTTCATAAGCACCAAGGGCGAAAAGGGTACCGGGCTTGGGCTTTGGATTGTCAAGGGGATTGTGGAAAACCACGGAGGAAGAATTCACGTTCGAAGCAGTGCTGGAAAGGGTACAATTTTCAAGATAGTTTTCCCGGTTTCCCGCGCCTGAAACCGCTAGTGATAGATGTGAGGGAGCCATGCACGTGGCAGCAATGAAAGCATCGAAAAAAACTGCTTTGCCGAAGTCTCTGGCAAAACCACGCAAAAATACAAAATCGGAAGACGATGTTCGCGTGAAGTTCGACGATAACTCCGCTCCGAGCTCTACGACCGCGGGAGAGAGCGGCCGCTATGTCTACGGCATTCTGCAGTGCCGCGATCGCATTGATTTTGGGAAGGTGGGAATCGGCGGCGCAGGAGAGATGGTTTCTACTGTCAATTATCAGGACATTGCCGCCGTGGTCAGCAACACCTCGGTTTACATTTTCGATCCTACCCGTGAAAACGCCCTTGCTCACGAACACGTTATCGAAACTGTAATGAAAAATTACACCATCATTCCCATGAGCTTCGGCACAGTTTTTCGCACTGACAATGACATTCGCGAAGTGCTGAAAAGCATCTATTCATCCCTGAAAGACGTGCTCCATCAGATGTCGGGAAAGCTCGAGTTTGGACTAAAAGTAAATTGGGACCGTGATCGCATCATCGAAGACATCAAGCAGGAAGATGAAGAGATCCGGAAGTTTCATCAGGAGATCATCCGCAAGCACCTGCAATCGACTTACCTGGCAAGGATGCAGCTGGGCCGCATGATTGATAAAGCCCTGGCCGAACGCTCCATAGGCTATGTGCGCGAGATTTTCGTGGCTTTGCGATTAGTTTGCGTAGCCTCGCGTGACAATCAGCCCATTGGTGACAAGATGATCATGAACGCCGCTTTTCTGGTGGAGCGAGATCGTGAGCCGGAATTTGACGACGCCGTGAACAGCATTGCGAAGAAATATGGGCAACGTTTGAAATTCAAGTACACCGGTCCCTGGCCTCCATATAACTTCGTGAATATACGATTGAAGTTAGAGAGGGTAGGAGTTGGTTAGGACCTCCGACGTCAGAAGTTTGCAACTTGGACCTTCGAAACTTTTAATCCTTAATCCAGAAATGTTTCTATGCTTCTAATCGACGATCTTCTCATGCTGCCGTTTTCAGGATTTAACTTTGTAATGAAAACGCTGCGCCAAGTTGCGGAAGAGCAATACACCGACGATGCTCCCATTAAGGAGCGGCTGTTGGAACTGCAGCTTAAATTGGAAGCTGAGGAGATAACGGAAGAAGAGTACACGCAAGAAGAGGCGGCCATCATCCAGCAGCTTCGCGAAATACAAAATCGCAAGCGTGAACTGGCGGGTGCCCCTCCGGTCGAGCAGGACCGCGGACTGGCCTTTACTGCGGGGGAAACCAAAGCGAGCGCTTCGGTCACGCTGCATCAGGATTCCGAACGTAAGTCTTAGCTCTGAGGCAGTGGAGGAAGCTTGAAGCGCAACAAGCCGCGAAAGGTGCGTGCCGTGAAGAACCGAGCTGCACATGTCAGGCAGGTGCAGCGCATTCCTCCTACCGCTGAAGCTGCACGCGATGAAGGGCCGCGATTGCTCCCGCTGGTTGACCGTTCCAAAGAACCGTCTCGTCTCGAACACTACCTCGATCTCGCGGATACTGCGCTGGGCAAGAAAAGCGGAATTAAACGCGAGCCCAAGACTGAGATTTGATAATCAATGCTTCTTTGCTAGTTTATCGCGCAGAGAGTTGACGAGAACTTCCACGTCCACAGGCTTTACCACGTAATCGTCGACTTTGTGACGGATAGCATCCACCGCGGTTTCAAATGCCGGATAGCCCGTCAGAATTACGGTGATGCAGGCCGGTTGCTTCTCGCGCATGGCGCCGACCACCCGGAATCCGTCTCCACTTTCACCCACATTCAAATCGGAAATCAGAACATCAAATCGGGAGGAATTGATTTGCGTAAGCGCATCCGCCACCGTACCGGCAGCTTTCACTTCGAAACCGTGCTCTTCGAGCACAGGTGGGAGCGTGAGCCGGATGTTAGGCTCGTCATCGACGAAGAGAATGCGATTACGTCGCGTCATTTGGCCAGATCAGGATTTGTGAAGGGATAGCAACCGATTGTGCAGTGTTCAGCAGGGGAGTGTCAATACGCCACCGTACATTTTCGCCAAAAGTTATCTGCCCGCTGGAAAATCGTAGCGAACGCCGATGCGCGCAAGGATTGGAGGCCCCAGGTTTTGTATGGGGGACGCAATCGCCACTGCGTAGCGGTCGTTCAGAACGTTCTCAATTGCGGCATAACCAACCAGACCACCCCGAAACTGCCTCCCCGCAAAGAGATTCATCACGTAATAGCGTCCCAGCAGAAACGTGTTCAGGTCGTCGTCAAACTGCGAGCTGGCATACCGGCCTTCGACGCTGACCATGATTCGAGTCGGGTTCCAGTAGCGGGCCTCCCAGGTCAGCTGGTGCTTGGGAACCTGTGGAACGAGTTTCCCGACCAGCAGCTGCGTGGAATTCTCAACGTAAGCGTGGGTGAACTGGTACCCCGCCGATAACTGGATCGTGTTGCTCACGTGCAGGATACCGTCCAGTTCGCCGCCAAAAGACCGTATGCGACCAAGATTCTGGCGCTGTCGAGTGGTTAGAGTTTGGGTCGATGACAAGGTGACATTAGTGACCGGATTGACGATATCCGCCCAGAAAGCTGTCGCTCGAGACTCGAGCTTATGGTTGAACCCGTTAATGCGCCCTCCCGTTTCAGCCCCAGTGAGCCGCTCGGCACGCAGGCCGGGATTATTCTCGGTTAGCGCGCTCCCCTGCCGAAAGCTACGGTAAAGCTCATTCAGCGTGGGCGCGCGAAACGCCCGATAGCCGGATACCCAAACAGCGGCATTGCTGCCCAAGTTGCGCATGAGTGAAAGCCGTGGGCTGAATGATGTTTCGCTGCGGTTGGAAAAAAACTGGCCCACAGCCGTTCCGTTCGAAATGGTGATTCGCACCGTGTTTCCGCTGAAATTGCTCCAATCGTCCCAGCGCGCGCCGGCAATCACCGTCCACTTATCATTTACACGAAAAATGTCTTGGCCGAAGACTCCTGTCGAGCGCTGTCGTCCACCGGCGATGTTATTGGCGAAATGCAGGCCGCTTATGGCCGAGAAAAGCTGTTCATCGCTCGCCCCCATTACTTCCTGCACGTCAACCCCGCCGATCAGCGTGTGCTTTCTCAGTTCATGGTTCCATTGGAGAGCCCCGCCGAGTTCTTGCGAAGGGACATGCTGGATGTTAGTAGGCGTTTCATGGTTGCGATCCGCCCGAATGGAAGAAAATGTCTGGTCATAGCCCTCCACTAATCCCGAGACCCGCGCGAGAAAGAAATCCTTGCTGCCGACATTGGCATTAATTCCCGCTGTGCCGGTGCTCATCCCGGTGCTGTTTTTTTGGAAAGGAGTTCCGTTGTTGCGAGCTTCGTCAAAGAACGTGCCGCGGAGGAATGCGCGTCCATTGTTGGAGATCTGGTAACCGAGTCCTGCATCTACGGCCGCGTGCTTAGAATTTGCATCGGTGTCGACCAGTCCACGCTGGGATGGCGTGACCAGGGTATAGCCATCGGTGCGCGACATGTCCACGCCGGATTCAAAATCCCAGCGCGAAATCTTATTGCCACCCCATGCGGAGAGGTCAGGAGTGTTCTCGGTACCATAAGACGTATCAATCGAAAATGCCGGACCGGACGGAACGCGGGTCAGCATCTGTATCACTCCGCCCAGCGCATCACTGCCGTAAAGATTCGACTCACCACCGCGAAACACTTCAATACTTGAAAGCTCGGCGCGGGGCACTTGGTCCCAATAGACCCAGCCTCCAAAAGGATCGACCAGCGGAACACCATCTTCCAGTACTAAAGCCCGGCTCGGACCGCTGGCGCCCAAGCCGCGCAGCGAAACTCCCTGGGTTGTAGGATTCGCAACTCTGCTGCTCGAACGGCGGAACAAAGAAAATCCCGGGACCTGTCGCAACACGTCATCGAGAGTCAGGCCAGCGTTCGCGCTGATGTCCTCGGGCGAGAGTTCGATGGCGCTCCCGGGAATCTCTGAGAGCTTCAATTCGGTGCGGGTTGCTGAGACCACAACGCGCTCGCCCTGGGCGGTGCCGCGCAAAATAAAAGCTAGCGGCGTCGGTGCGGAACCCGCAACCCAGGTTTTTTCCGCGGGAGCAAAACTACTGGCGTTTACGCGAACGGTACCGGACCCGCCGCTCGGCGCGGTAAACGAGAACCTGCCCTCGTCATCGGTGTATGTGGTTTGGTTCGAACTGGCTGAAGCGAGAGTGACCTGCGCTCCTGAAACCGCAGCTCCTGTTTCGTCGCGTACCACGCCGCTGATTGTTATCTGCTGCGCGCCGGCAGCAAACGCCAGTATCAGGCAAACGAAAATAGTTTGGGAAAAATAGCTCGCCGCTCTTCTGTTTCGCCGCTGCAACGCGTGCCCCCGAACAGTTCTGTTCGACTTCCACGAACTCCGTAAAGTAAGACGAGAGTATACGATTCAAACCTGCCCGCCAACTCGTCGCAACGCGTTACTTGGCACGTTCGAACCGATAACGTCCGCCCTGCGTCTCGGCAACCGATTCTGCTATTTTCAAGAACGCGCGTCCTGCATGTGAAAGCGCCGCGGATTTTCGATAGATGAGCCGGAGCTTGCGATGGACCCGCAGTTCCTGTACCGGAATCCGTACCAATTCTCCCCGCGCAATTTCATCTTCTACGCTGATCTCAGGAAGAAATGCGACGCCATTGCCCATAGCGACGAAACGTTTGATCGCCTGTAGCGTCGGCAGCTCAACGCCCATGTGGAGCGGGGTCTTATGCTTTTCAAACGCCTGAATGACTTTTTCGCGATAAGGAGAGGAGACGATGTGGGCAACGAATGACTCGGCGCGCAACTGCCGGATACTGACCTGCGATTCGCGGCCCAGCGGATGCTGCGGTGGAACCACGAAGATTAACTCATCGGAATACACCACCACCGATGCCAACTCGGGATCCTGAGGATCGTAGGTGAGTACGCCGAATTCATAGTTATGCCGGCGTACATCATCGGGTATGTGACTGCCCAGAGAACGTTGCACCACGATGCGGATCGCCGGATGCAAGCGGCGAAATTCCGCGAGCACTCGCAACAGATACAAAGCCGTAAACTCGTTGGCCCCTACGACCAGTTTCCCCTTCTGCAATTCGCGTAACTCAGCCAACGCTTCGCGCGCGTTCTCCCGCAGATTGAGCAGGCGCTCGGCGTATTCCTGAAGAACTCGTCCTGCATCGGTCATCACGCCGTCGCGAGTAGAGCGGTCAAATAGCAGCTCGCCTATTTCCGATTCCAATTTCCTGATCGCCTGGCTTACCGCCGACTGCGTGCGGTATAGTTTCTCTGCCGCCCGCGAAAAGCCGCCCTCGCGGGCTACTGCGAGGAAGACCTCCAGCTGAGAGATTTCCATCCCTTGCCTCTATTAATTAAAATGAGAGAACGATAAGAACAGCTAATTATATTAGCAAATATGTGTATTTGTACAATAATAATAAGCTTTGCTTTCAAAGCTGAGCCCATTAACATGGCAGTATAAACAGGAGCTTTTAATGGATAGTCCTAGAATCACGATTTTCGACACGACTTTGCGCGACGGGGAGCAGTCGCCCGGCTGCAGCATGAACGTGCAGGAGAAAGTCCGTCTCGCGCGCCAACTCGACCGCTTAGGCGTTGACGTAATCGAGGCCGGCTTTCCCATCGCCTCCGATGGAGATTTCGCTGCCGTTCAGGCCGTGGCAGCCGCGGTCCCGCGCCCGGTTATCGCGGCTTTAGCTCGTGCCGCGCGCCATGACATTGAACGTGCTTCCCAGGCTTTGGGGGCTGCGGTACGTCCTCGCATACACGTGTTTCTCGCGACTTCTGACATCCACCTGCAACACAAGCTGCGAATCTCGCGCCAGCAGTGCGTCGACCAAGCTGCTGAATCTGTCCGCCTGGCACGCACGTTTTGCGATGACGTCGAATTCTCGCCGGAAGACGCGACCCGCACTGAGCCCGAGTTTCTTTTCCAGGTGCTTGAAGCGGTGATCCAGGCCGGCGCAACTACTCTGAACATTCCGGATACGGTCGGCTACACCGTTCCCGCAGAGTTCGGCGAGTTAAACCGGAATATCCGCGAGCGGGTACGCGGGGTCGAAGGCGTGACCATCTCTACGCACTGTCACAATGATCTGGGCCTCGCGGTCGCCAACTCGCTGGTTGGCGTTGCAAATGGCGCGCGACAGGTGGAGTGCACCATCAATGGCATCGGCGAACGCGCCGGAAACGCCTCGCTCGAAGAAATCGTAATGTCGCTACGAGTGCGTGCCGATCGCTATCCGTATCAGACCAGCGTCGCCAGTGAGGAACTTTATCCGACGAGTCAATTGCTCGAGGAAATCACTGGTATTCCGGTGCAGCCGAATAAGGCCATCATCGGGCGCAACGCTTTCGCGCACGAGGCCGGCATCCATCAGGATGGAATGCTGAAGAATCGCCTCACCTACGAAATCATGACTCCGCAATCGGTGGGCGTCCCGGATTCGAAACTGGTGCTCGGCAAGCACTCTGGGCGGCATGCGCTCAGTCTTCGTTGTGAGCAGCTCGGTTATCGTTTTGAGCGGCGCGAACTCGACGAAATCTATCGTCGCTTTGTGGTTCTGGCCGATCAGATTAAGACTGTGCACGATCATCACTTGCTCGAACTGGTTCGCGAAGCTTACGGCGAGAGCCATCGCATTCCGCCGAGACGGGTGGAATCTGAACAGGCTGCCGCTGTCGCAGCCGGCGCAGAAGAGCTGCCACGCAAGCCGTTTCCGGTGGGCGCGCCTTCGGATTTCAGCGTCATCGGCTTGAATACGGTTCCGGCTTCGGAGCACAATCTGGAGCAGGAAGACTACCTCTGGGGCGTGTAATCTCCAGTTGACGTTCGCGGCGGCCACGTACGCTTTGCTGCCGCGGACGCCCGCGCAATAAAATCCCTTAATGCTCATCAACATTACGACTCTGCCCGGGGACGGGATCGGTCCGGAGGTCACTGATCAGGCAGTCCACGTGCTCCAGGCTGTTGCAGAAGCGTTCGATCACCGGCTCAAAATCACGCAAAAGAATATCGGCGGAGCTGCGCTGGTCGCGAATAACGATCCTCTTCCGTCAGACACGGTTCAGAGTTGCCTTGCTTCTGGCGCCGTATTGCTGGGCGCTGTAGGAGGCCCGGCGTTCGATTCGTACCCGTCCAGGCTTCGTCCTGAAGCTGGCCTGTTGCGGCTCAGAAGCGAACTCGGCGTCTTCGCCAATCTACGGCCCGCGATTTGCCTTCTGGGATTAGAGAGCTTGTCGCCGTTGCGTGAAGAGATCGTGCGTGGAACTGACGTAATGATCGCGCGCGAATTGCTCGGCGGACTTTATTTCGGCGAACGTTCGACTAAAGGCGATTCTGGACGTCGCCGCGCGGTCGACACTATGTCTTACAGCGAACCGGAAATCGAACGCATTGCGCGGATCGGCTTCCAACTGGCCAGGCAGCGCCGAAAAGAGTTAACCTCTGTCGACAAAGCCA
>QHZX01000078.1:0-6518 GCA_003224835.1 Acidobacteriota bacterium
GGTCATGTTTTACGATTTCGCGAGCTCTGCGGTTAATAAAATCTACAAGTTGGATAAACTGCCGTTCTGGCTTTCGGCCTCCGCCGACGGCAAGGCGTTGTTCTATGAACATCTCGACCAGGAAAGCAGCCACATCATGCTGCTGAAAAATTTCCCATAAGTGCTTTGGTCAGTGGGCCGCGGTTAGCTGATCGAATTTTTTCAGCATTTCTCCGATCTCCGGGTTAGACATGAATTCCTTCCATACGAGTCCTGTCCGGTAGTTCTCAACCATCACTATTATCGGAGCCTGATTCAGTCCCATATAAATTGGCGACACCCAATTGTGTCCGGGATCGAAAGCGTCACGTGTGCCATAGATGTCCCAGAGCTGGGAGCCGAGGTCGCGATAGTAGTGCTTCAATGCCGCCATTGACGCCTCGGGCGTGTAGGGAAACGACGCAAGGGCACCCGTCAGAACGAGCGTCCCCCGGTCGTAGTTAGCATCTGGGGCGTGTGGCACGTATCCTTCCGGACCGTCGGCCGCGGTCAACCCCCAAGCGTCAGGCCCGTAACCAGGAAAGTGCTTTGGATTCGCGATGCAATACGCTCGATTGATCAGCGCAATGTTGCGATTGTTATCGAAGTAGGAGCTTGTATAGCGGTCGTGCAAACTGTGCGGATCGAAGCCGAAGTACGAGTAATGAGTGAAAAACAACGGACCGCCGGTGCCGACTCCGACGTCGAGCTTAATTCCGTAATATGTGTGACCGTTGCCGTAGTGATCGCCGTCGTGGGAACCCGACCAGCCCCCACGATAATTGATTGCAGTCTGCGATTGTCCAGCCCACCCCGAGTAGTACTTGTCAACCGGAACGCCATGAGTCGGCGAAGACATCGCGAGTAAGTACGTGATCATGACTTCGTTGAAGCCGTTGAGTGGATGGTGTATCTGCTCGGCCCATTTCGGGGACAAATGCCAATAGATGAAGTCACTCTTTGGGTTGATGCGATACCAGTACCACTCGACCGTTTCCCAGTGCCGCGAAATACGCTTGTAGTGGTACTGTTCCCAGGTCGCCGCCATTGTCGAACATACCGAATACCGGCATCGTCTTTCCGTTGCTGCCGTTCATGAAGTGCGACCACGCGCCGTGATATCGCTGTGCGTGTTCAAGGAAATTGACAATTCTTGTGAGGCGTTCAATCCCCTGGGCGCGAGTGACGAAACCGCGGTCCACACCGACGACCAGTGCAGCAATCCCCAGCCCGCTCGCTCCTGTTGCAACGATGCGGTCATCTCCCGGAATATTTTCGTGTGTCATGCCCGACGAACGGTCGGCGCCATCCCAGTAGTAGTGAAAGCAAGCCTCCTGCAGCATCGTAAGCAGCTCGTCGTCATTGAATACGCGAGTCGACGCCGTAGCTGCGCTCGAGAGTTCCGACTGGCGATATTGCTTGTCTGACGCAGTGACTTTGTATGTAGCCGTAACCCCCGACTTACCGAGAAAATCTGTATAGCGATTGTTGCCGGGGATCTGAATTCCAATCTGTTCAAAGTTTTTTCCTTCCAATGAGCGATAAATCACGTAACGCGCCAGAGCCGGGTCGGTGATCGGATTCCAACTCACTTCTACGTGGCGGTCGTATCCAGTCGCATGAACGTTCTGAGGTATTGGGAGTGGAGAGCCAGCATGGGAATCGTCATCGATTCGAAACTCGTCAAGGATGAGCGTGTGCTGAGTGCCATCGGCACGTCCCTGATGAAAGACGACATTCTGCAGATCGAGCGGACGGAATTCGTAAATCGAAGCCGAATGGAATTCATTGAGAGGAATTCGAACCTGAATCCAGCGTCTGGTGGGGACATCACCGACGACCTTGCCCATCGGCAAAGGCTCGGTGAACGAAGCCGGAAACTCCGCCACCTGCAAGCCTTCTCGCGATGTGGAAAGAACAATTGAAGGGAGATCAGCTGCGGCAATGGGTTGAGGGGCGAAACACCAGAAATACAAATTGTGGCCTGAGAATTCCGGGAAGCGGTTGCGAAAATTCACCACTCGTACCTCAGCTTCCCATCCTCCATCCCTTTCCGACCGCCAATTTATGCGGAGCGCATTCGGTGGAGTCAAAAAGTTTTTTGTCTCTACCGGAAGGCGGGAGTTTGATTGTTCAATGAAGCTGGAACCGTTGGCAATTGCTGAGGTGTAGAAATAGGCGTCCGATGTGAGACTGTTGTCGAAAATAGTGTGTCGATAGTATTCCGTGTCCGCCCAAACAACCGTGGGGTAAAGTGAAATGATTCCGACGAGCCACAACCACCGGATTGTCCCAATTTTCATAACGGTATTCTCCGAACTATAATGTTTGTTGATATTTGGGTGGTCCGCCTATTCTGCGCCGGCGATTGCATACTGCCAAGCTTTGAACGCGACTCCCGATTCACTCGCGCAGAGATATTCGGTTTTGCCATTGTGTTAATGGCAACCACCATCCTGCCCGTAGCTGGCAAGCCCGGTTATTTAATCGCGATGACGTTGGCGGCAACATTTCTTCTGTACCATGTGATCAAACTGATGAGGGCCGCCGAAGTGGTTCTGGCTGGCGGATTGCTCCACGCCTCAGTTCTTTATCTCATGATCGCCTACAAGCATTGAGCTCGCGTTCGCAAGCGAGTGGCTTTGCCGCACTAAACGAATGCGAGGCAGCTTTCCGTTACAAGTGCAGCAAGTAGACCGGCGCCAAAGCAGCCAGTACGGCGGCAACCTGCAAGCCAAGCACGCACAAAGCTTGCTTCGGAGCGCGTGGCAGCCACTTCACTGCAAAAAACGCCAATACTGGTAATTGACCAGCCATAAGCAGTTGCCAGATGTGCGCTTCAGCACCTTCATCAGCTCGCTGGACAAGGCGACCGGACAATGCTGCCACGGCTATCACTCCGAGCGCGGTCAGGGACATTGCCAACGGGACAAATGCGCAAGGCTTGCGCACGATTCCAATGAATGAATTCGCCGGATCGTTCATTTTGCGTCCTCCTCGTTCGATATAACTCGCCAGAACACAACCTCCGGTCCAACGTAGCGCGGTAAAGTCGCCCTCGACATGCTCCAGCTCATTGGTCATAGCCTGAGCCCAATCGGAGCGCGATCCGGGGAGTACATTCGCGGCGTGCTTCATCAGCCTGCGCGCAAGCGGGCGTAACAAAGACAGACGCGCATTCACGTGGTTGCCTCCGCCAGTTTGCGACGAGCTGCTGAACTCCCATGCTCCGTGATCTCTCGTGCGAACGCTAGGCCGCTCGGAGTCAGCTTATAAGCATGACGCTGCCAATCCTTGTATATTGAATGGATACTCAGGAATCCGTTCACTCCCGAGAAGCAGCTGGCCAGAAATCAAAAAAGTTCATCCACTGATCATAATGCGTCATTAAGGTTGCTTCCAAAAACCTGACAGCCTGGCACATAGCGTCGTACAAGCCGGCATCGTCGTCAGCGCCTTTGCCGCGTGGCGGAGCTGCCGCGATCGGATCTCCCATGACGACGTGGTAGCGCAACCAACCCCGGCGAATCACGAACGCGGGCAGTACCGGCGCGCCTGAAACCTGCGACAGGACGAAAGGGCCAACGGGAAAGCTGGTGGGCTGCGAAAAAAAAGACACATCAAAAGTGTGGCGCTGATAAACGCGGTCTCCCTGCACCGCAACGATTTCGTTTCGACGCAAAGCCTGCAAAAGTTCTAACGTGGCCGGAATTCCCTGTTTCAGGTCCACGGTAGTGACCCGTTCGCTGGCCACCAGGTTGCGCAGCGTGATCTCGGCCGGATTGTCCTCGACTACTCGCGCAACATTAACTCGTCCATACATCGACAGAAGTCGCGACGCGAATTCCCAATTCCCCACGTGCGCCGTCCACACAATAAGCCCATTGCCCGCGGCCAGACATTGGTTGATCTTGGCGCTGCGGCCATCGGAGTCCACCAGCATGTCAAGCAGTTGCGAATGTGTGGCCCGCGGTACAAAGCAATAGGAAACCATCAGGTCGCAGAATGAATAGAAGACCCGGTAAACTTTCCATTGCAGTGCGAGCCCGCGCTTGCCCGAAACCCGTCGCAGATTGCCGGTTACTGCCCTTCGTTCTCGCTTCAACACGAGGAAGAAAATCAGCGCCGTGACTGCCGCAACGGGAGGATGGAGTAACCTTGGCAACCTGGGCATAATGACGAAGATCAACCGCAGCGCCGTTGTGTTATGAAAACGATGTTCGTACCAGCGGCTCACTTTGTTCCTACCATCATGTTGTCGCCTGCTTTGTGAGTCAGTTTCTTCTGGAACACCGAAGTATAGGAAGAATCTCCGTCTTGCTATGTCTCATCGAGTGGAGAAGCACCATCATTGAGGTCCAGAACGGCGCATTACTTCGCCCAAAAATGAACGACGCTCGGGTTGAACGAGCCGCTATTGTATTTGGAACGTTCTGCTTGGATTACGATAAGCGGGAGCACACGAGGCACTGCCGATATCAGGAGCTTGCTTCCGCCATTTTCGATTCGATGATCGACGCCAGGGAATTGATACTTTCGAGATGCTTTTGATTGAAGTTGCCCTGCACCAGCTTGATGCCAAAATGCCTCTCGATCTCTAGGACGATTTGAAGGACATCGATGGAATCGATCTCCAGTTCTCCGCCGAGAAGCGGCTGATCGTCGCGCAAATCCGCCGGGGTCATGTCAGTGATCCGCAAGCTATTCAAGATGATAGGCTTGAGTTGCTCCTTAACGTTCGCCATCATAGTTCGTTTACGAAGCCGTAGCATAACACAAAGCCCCCGCTTAGAATCATTATCGAATTGCCCGGAAGCCTTTCCGTAAGTATCGTAGCGGGATGTGATCTTCTAATTTCTGTCGTTATTCCTTCCTCCTTAAGTACAAAACTACAGCAGTCCTCCGTCCACTGCGATGACCTGCCCTGTAATGTAACTCGCCTGCTCGGACCCGAGAAACGCCACCATCGAAGCCACCTCTTCGGGCCTCCCAAAGCGCCCCAGAGGGATTTCCGAAAGCAGTCGCTTCTCATCTTTTTCAATGTATTTAGCGGACATCGGGCTCGGAATCACACCTGGGCAAACGGCGTTCACCCTGATTTCGAATCGCCCCACCTCGCGAGAGAGTGCCTTGGTGAACGCGATAATGCCACCCTTAGCTGCCGAGTAATTGCATTGCCCGGCCTGGCCACGAATTCCGGCGGGAGACACAATGTTGCAAATTGCTCCACGTCTCCGACGCATCATTCCTGACAGGGCCAGTCGCGAGCAGATATACGTGCCGCGCAGATTGGTATCAATCACTTCATCCCACTGCTCCTCGGACATAAATGCCAACAGCACGTCGCGATTCACTCCCGCGTTATTTATCAGGTAATCGACCTCGCCAAGTTGCTTTTCAATTTGATTGAACATCGGCGCAGCACTCTCTTCGCGAGAGAGATCGGCTGCTACTGCCGTTGCCTGTCCGCCAGCGGCGATGATGTGTTCGACCACCCGATCTGCGGACTCTTCGCCGTGGTGATAGTGCACGGCAACGCGAAACCCGGCGATACCCAGAGTCTTCGCGATCTCGGCGCCGATAGTCCCCGAGGCTCCGGTGACTAACGCGACTCTCGGGTCGACGGTGCGATCACCCACGCTGGTTTGAGTCATATCTTTTTTTCGGTCAATTTCGAATTTAGCGTAATGGCTTGAAGATCAACATGTACACGGCCCAGCGGGAGTTGTATCGCTCGATATTGCCGTTCAGTGCGTAGGAAACTGTGCCTTGCAGCAGCGTACCCAGAGGACCCGGGGTATTAAAGTTAAGTTCCAGGCCGTCGAATTTGCGGAATCGAAGCGACTCATCCAAATTGCGCGCCCGCGCATACGCGTACATGCCATCGATTTTCAGCAAGTCCATCACATTGAAACCGTAATGCACATTCGCCATGGCGATGGCGTCAAAAGAATCCGTCCCGGGGGGAATCCCGTGAAGACGAGGCGTCGTAAGAAACGAAGGGAAGTAACGCGAGAAGCGATCCAGTTGATTTCCGCCCCAGTACGAAACGTCCCATCCACCTTTGGTGAACTTGCGGATGTAGTAGTCCTTATTTAAATCGGCACTGTAGAGCGTAAATCCACTTTGCGGATTCTGGATCAAAAGAGCGTTTTCGGGAGGCGGGTTGGGCGAGGAAGACCCGCAGCCAGGCGCGGTTTGGGTCAGCGAAACACACCCGAACGGCCTCCATCCGATCCGCTCGCCCCGCGTCACTTGCGCGTCGAATACATAACCGTCGCGGGTGTACTTTATTTCAACACCTGGAAGTATATTCAAGCCGTTGCGCGGCATTTGGTATTGCTCGACCGCCTGATAGGTTCGGAGAAAATTGTCGTACGAGAAATAGCTTGAGGCGGTTACGCTCAGATGGGTGGCGGCTTGCCACGAAGCGCGCACGCCGATGGTTTGCTCCCATGTCCATACTTCTCCTTGCAGCAATTCAGTGTTATTGCCGTAAA
>QHZX01000078.1:6589-8083 GCA_003224835.1 Acidobacteriota bacterium
CGGAATAGGAAAGTTGAACGTGCCTCCGTACATCGCGCCAGCAACAACCGACTTGATCCGCTTCGTATTCTGGTCCACTACAACCCTCTCGCCGCTTTTCACTCGCAGCGACCGCAGTCCCTGGTCGGTATCGCGGAACATCGGGTCGGCGGAACTATGCTCAGCCGCCAGCGCGGCACTGAAAGTTGAGCTGTTGATGACGTAGTCTGAAAATTGCACAGTCCTTTGCAACACGAAATCGCGTCCGGCTGCGTTCAGCAACTGCTGTGCGGAAATGGACCGCAGCAAGTTATATTCATTTCCCTTGTCGTCGCGAAACAGTTCGTAATTCTGTGTCTCTACATTAACCAGCACATTGCTGTTGACCCCGCGCTCGCTTAAGTACTGTTTGATTTGCCGAAAAGTCGTACCATCGATCCAAATCTTCCCGGTGTAAAGCGCCTCGTCCCGCACCTTTGGCAAGAATCCCACTACATAACACATGATTCCGTTCACTTGTTCCGTCCCAAGCAGTTTGTAGTCATAACGCTCGGTGAGTTTCAATTCGAGCGGCTGGGTCATTACTTTTTCCGGCTCGATTGCCGGTAGCGGAAACTCGTGATTTTTCCCGAACTTCACTCCGTTGATATAGAACTGCTTTTGCGCCAGTTCCATCGGGCCCGCCCGGCTGAAGAACTGTTTGAGCTGCATCGAAAAGTCGAAGCCCGGCTCGAGTGTCGTGGCTTCAAAGTGCAAGCTCATGAAAGCTGAAGCCATATAGTTGTCGAGTCTTTGCTTCTGCGCTTCGCGATTTTGTTGCCAGCGAGCGACAATTTCCTCGACGCTGAGTTCGGCACCGGCTTTGACGTCCACCGTGTTATAGACGGTCTGATCGGCGTCACTTTTCCGGTGGATCGAAATCAGCGCATATTCGCTGGTGCACTCGGAAGTCTGCTCGAATCCCTTGTCAGACGTTTTTACTTCGCCTGCCGGAATGATGGTGCCAGTCGCCGGGTCGTACCACTTGATCTCGAATGGCCCCGGCTTAACGCTCGATAACGTGACCGTCTTCGGTGCGCTGGAACTCGCATTGATGCGCGCCGCAATTACTAGGTCGGAGGGACCGCCAAGGAACCAATGGCCTTCATTCTTCCCTAAGCCATCAATATTTACGCCATCCACCGCAATTTTGAACGCAGACGTCGCGGAATCCGCCGCGAACATGTTGCCGGTGATCGAACGGCTAAGAAAGCTACTTGCCGCGCACAACGTTGCCGCAGCCTTGGCGTCCGACGGCTGAGCCCAGATAATTTGCGGCGAAGGTTCTCCGCCAGCGAGCATCGCCGCCAAAAATGGCGATGTTGTCGCAGACTCTCCGGGATCTAATTTAAGAATGACTGGTTTATTCATGCCCTGTTCGGAAAGGCGAGCGACATCTTGACGCCAGCCCTCGGCATAAGTGGTTCCCAGCAAATCCGAGTAGGTACCTAACCTTCTCACAACATCGCCGTGGCT
>QHZX01000078.1:8171-16386 GCA_003224835.1 Acidobacteriota bacterium
GAAAGAGGCAGCGCGTTTACGAACGCGTTAACGCTGTCGCTAACTTCCTTCTCGGATTCTTTGCTGCCAATAGAATCCGCTTCCACTACGATGTGCAGCCAAATTTGAGCTTCAGGCGCGCTCTGAAGGGTTTGTTCCAGGAAACCGGCTGGGATTTCGAAATGACCAGCAAAATGGAAGGACAGCGGTGGCAGCACGATCAATTTGCCCGGGACTTCACACTGCTGGGCGGCTGTTAATCCTGCCCTAACGCTTTGGTCGGTCGGAATTGACATCGCAACCCGCGGCAGTCCGACTTGCGCTCTGAGTGGTAAAATCAGAAACATCGAAAGCAACAAGCTCAGCGTTAGCGGCCGGCAATTTATCCGTCGGTAATAACTAGGCATCGACTCGGACAAAACCAGCGTTGCCGAGCGAATGGGCGATTTCATCAAAAATAAGTCCGGCAACTAAGAATTGTAAACTTGATAGACACCACATCCTAAAACTACTTATAAACTTCGCTTCCAAATCAATCCTCGCTTCGATTCCCAATCGCAACGCCCGTGACATTACGTCGCCGCTCTTCGAGCAGAATGACGGCGGGAATCAACAACAATCCGCCAGCGAGCGCCAATGCAACGCCCAACGAAGTCACCAAGCCCATTTCCACCAGTGGCGCGAAACTGGAAGTCATCAGTGCCCCGAATCCAACCATCGTAGTCAGGTTCGATTGAATCAGGGCCGCGCCTGAAGCCTTCGCGATGGCTAGAATTTCGTTGTGCTCATTCTCCTGATACCGCCGGACCAAATGGATTCCATTATCAATGCCGATACCAATGATGAGCGGAATCGCGGTAATTGAGATGAAGCTGAAGCGATGTCTCACAAGCAGTAACATGCCGAAAGTTGCAACCACGCCAAATACGATTGGGATTAGTACTATTAGTGAGATGCGGAGATTGCGGAAACACAGATAAACAATCAACACAATCCCAGCCGCTGTCCACACCAATGCTTTTCTGCTGTCGTGAAGCACTTGCCTCTGCAGGTCCCGATTCATCTCGTCGAACGAAAACTCCGTGAAGCCTCCAAATTGACTACGCCAGGACTCAATAACGCTTTGCGGAACAAGTTCGACCGAATCCGAATCGGTGCCATAGAAGGCGATGGCGGCGACGTAGCTTGCGTCACCGGTTTTGCGGATGCTGTTGTTGAGCACTCCCGCCGGCAGATACTTGGCGGCTGTTTGCAGCGTGATCGGATCATTCGCTACTTCTCTGGCATTGCCTAATTGGCGCAGGCGATCGATGAAAGGCTGGACTGATTGGGTTCGAAAGCCATTCTCGCGAAGCGCGCCCTCCAGAGCCCGAGCCGACGCCGCAAAATTGACTCCGACTAACAAACTCGCTCGTTCAGTTTGGGTTCGAGCTGATGGAAGCAGAAATGTAGGCGAAAAAATAGACTTGATGACACCACGATGCTGATAGTCCCCGAGCCTGGAAGTTAATTGCTCGGCTCTGTTCAGCACCTCCTGCTCGCCGCCGGCAATCAACAGCACGTGCGGAGTGCCCTCTATGCCGAACTTTGCGGAAAGCAGGTTGTGCGCAGCTACCGCTGGGTTATCGGCGCCTGCGATCTCAAAGTGCTTTTCGAATTTGATCGTCGGAAGAAATACTAATGACAGCACGAACACCCCAAGCCCCAAGCCCAACACAAGGCGGGTGTGTCGGCCCACAAAATCGACTGACTTCCGCGCCACAAAGGGAAGCAGGCGGAAGGTGATTGTCTGCGGTGCACGAGGCTTCGAGATTCGCCACCATAACTGCAGCAACGCCGGAACAGTCAGCAGAGTATGCAGCATCATCATGAACATTCCCACTGTCAGGATGAACCCAAACTCCGCCAGTGCCTTGAAACTCGCATTGGCGAGTGACGCGGTTGCGGTGGCCGCGGTTATTATGCAGAGGAACACGCTGAACCCGGTGGTTTCGAAGGTCCGTAATACCGCTTCATTCAGCGTCCCGCCGTTCGCCCATTCCTGCGGCACGCGGTTGAAGAAGTGCACGATCTGGTCGTCGCCTAGTCCCGCGAGGATGGCGATAAAAGATAGGCTGATTAGATTTACTTCTCCCGGATAGAAACTTGCCACCCCTGTAGTCCATAGAATGCCGAGGCTGGCAGGCAGCAGCGACAAGAGCAGAAGTGGAATCCGCGGATAGATAATCAGGCATAACAGCAGATTGCCGATGATTGAAATCAGGGAAATTCGGCGAATATTCGTTTCGATAAGCTGGTGTTCCTGCTCCGCATAAACGTATGCGCCTGCCGCAGTGGCCCGCACACCAGAGGCCCGCAGGTCCGGCTCAGCGGTTATCGATTGGATGTGCTCTTGCGTCCACTGCATTACTCGATCAGCGAAGTTGTAATCCATTGCCGATTCTCGAGGCTCGGCAAGGATGAGCAGCGCCCTATGATCTTTGCTGAAGAAGCGATTTCCAGATCCCCAGTTGAGATCGAAATTTCCAAGCTGCGAGAGCCCCGGGCCGTTGCCAGTTATCACCGGCATCAGGCCCAGGGGATCGGCAACGAAGTAATTGGTTCCCAAGGAAGAGAATGGATTGACCAGTTCGGTCGCTGCGCGGCGAACGTTTTGCTGAATCTGCTTGGGATCGAGCCGCTGCTTCAGAGCTTTCGCTTGATCAGGCCGTGCGAATGAGGGAAAGTTCCAGGTAAAGTACCGCACCACGTTCAACAGTTCTTCGTCCTGCAAGCCGCAGCGCGCGTCCACGAATAGTCCACTGGCCTGCATTTCGGAGGTGAGACGGCCGGCCAAATTTTCCATCTGGTCGGTGGTGTCCGTCCCTCCCGCGGGTGCCTCGATGACGACGAAGAGCTGATTGCCATAGCCCAGCTCTTTGCCGATCTGACTTGCGGCTCGCCATTGAGGGTCACCATTTCCAAACAAATCGGTCAGGTCGGTACCAGTTCGCAGGTTGTGAATGTTCGCGTAGAGAAATATGGTGACGACGGCGCTCAGGAATACGACCAATCCTGGATGGTCTACTACGAGGCGGCCCATCAGGCGCATGCAACGGGCCATGATGCTGCGACTCCAGCCCATTAGCCTGAAACCACCGTCAACTCACCACTCGCGACCATTTCCTCGCATACCCACACCGTTGCACCGATGCACGCCAGTTTCCCAGCCTCGGTCAGTTTTTTCGTTTCAATGCGCAGTTCTTGGCCGGGTGTGACCGGTTTGAGAAATTTAAAGCGGTTTACGGATGCGAGCAGTGCTATTTCTCCCGCACTCTTCTTATTGCCTTGTGGCGCTACTGATCCCAGCATCACTCCTGCGGTCTGGGCTACGGCTTCGATCAGGAGAACCCCCGGAAGAATTGGCTTGGCAGGAAAATGTCCGGAAAAAATCGGGCTCGCCGGATCTACAAACTTCACCGCTACACAACGAACTCCGGGTTCCAGTTCTTCTACTCGATCAATCCACAAGAACGGAGGGCGATGAGGAATCAGCGTCTCGATTTCACTTCGCTGCATCACCTTGGGATTGATCACTTGGGTTTGTATACCTCAAACATGTCCTTGGGAATTTTCGGATTCATCGAGGTTACGTCGATGACGAACACGCTGTTTACACCGCTCTTGCCATTCACTTCCAGCGATCGCAGCAGGAAATCTTTCTTATCCAGTTTCACGATCATAAAATTCAGTTTGTCGCGAAAAGTATTGGTCCGCGGAACCAGTTTCATCTGGTAATCCGGGCCGTCCTGTTTCACGCTGATCGTGAAATTCTTTTTTACATTTCCGAGGGAATTCTCCCCACCGAAATAAGACTGCACCCGGCGCACGTTTTTTCCGATTTCCCTCACTTGAGTATTGCCGCCAGACGTAACGTTGAGATAATTCTCGTTGAAGCGAATACTCATCCTGGAGGGTTCGACGTACTCCAGTGAGAACTTGGTTGTGCCTTCCGCACAAAACTTGCCGTGGAGGACCAGAGGTTTCACCATCAGATCAGAGGTGCGGGTCTCGGTGATAATCCCGCACATGCTCGCGTATTTTTTTTGTGCTTGTTGGATCCCGTTCCAGACTTGGCTTAGCAGATCGTTCGTCTGTGCGGCCAGAACTCCCGGAAAGATAAAAACTGTAAGCAGAGCACAGAGCAATCGCAGAAAAATTGCGCGCCCTGAACCTGCCTTCTTGAACTCCTCTACTATCACAGATTCTCTGGCACTCGGGGCGGGGTGGATTTGGCGCCGAGTTCGATCTGTACTAACTCTGGAACGGGTTGCTCTTTCAGCGCGAACTCGCGGTAGAGCTTGGCCAAGTCGCGCCGCTCGACTCTGGCCCGCAGCTTTTCTTCGCGAGCATTTTTCGCAATGCCAAGTTGTTCAAGATCATGCTGAGACTCATTGGTGACAATCTCGTCCTTCAATACCAGGTGATGCTCCGTACTGCTGAGCTTCACACTCTTGCCACCGGCGAAAATCTCGTGCCGGCCGTGCTCCTCATACCACTTCGTCAAAGTGGCGGTCATATGCATCTTCTCGATGATTTGCCGCCAACCTACGCCGGTGTTGTAAGCGCAAAAAGAAATCTCTCCCTCTTGCGTAGCGTATGGGATGATGCACTGCTCGGTCCGCCGAAAATCGTAATTGAATAGATCCTGGAACCACATTCCCGCCACGAACAATAGGTTCCACCGGTCGGCACGTCGGCTCAAAATGTCCGCCATTGTCCGCTTGGCGGAGACGTCACCATAATCGTGTTCGGTTGCACCCAGGCCCTTGTCGAGCTTCTTCAGCATGTCGATGGAACGGAAATGTGTCGGCGAATGGAACGCATCGTAATTCCGAACTAATGCGAGAGCCATTCCGACAACCGATATCCAGCGGCTTCGGGCCCAGTCATTGACCCTGGCAACGTCCTTCGCAAACTGGTCGGCATTTAAGAACGCGGTCACCGGAACTGCCTCGCGCGTCTGCTTGTCGACCATGATCGCCATTCCCACACCACAGTTGGGATGACAGCCGCAGGCGACGTGGCCCCAGGCGGCGTCGGGGCCGTGAACAAGATCGGCCCAGTCAGAAAAGGTGCTCAAGAACGAGAGCGGGAACCAGTCACGAACCGGTTCACCCATATGCAACTGTGCTTTTACGTCGTGCGCAAGATGCGAGAGTGTATAGCGTTGCGCTTTCCGGCGTTCATCAGTAATGGCTTCGTCGCGGCCGGTGAAAGAGACCGGCTGGAACGACACCAGGGCGATTTTATCCGGGTTGTCGAGAGCGAATTGCACGACCCGGCCCACCTGCTGGTTGTTGATCCCATTGACCACGGTGGTCACGAGCACGATTTCCACACCGTTGGAGTGCAAGTTCTCAATCGCGCGCAGCTTCAAGTCGAACAGGTTTCCAACGTTGCGATGAGAATTGGCCGCATTGCCGATCCCGTCGAATTGGAGATAAGCGTAGCGCAACCCTGCGTCCGCAGCTTGGGCTGCAAATTCTGGACTTTTAGCAAACTCGATGCCATTGGTTGCAGCCTGCACGCTGTCGTAGCCGAGTTGACGGGCGTAACGAATAGCGTCAAGGAAATAAGGAGAGAGTGTCGGCTCGCCTCCCGAAAACTGCACCGACATCTGGCGCCGCGGCTTGATGGCAATTGCATTGTCGAGCAGCGTCTTGATTTCTTCCCAGGTAAGCTCGTGCACGAACCCAACCTGGTTCGCGTCCATAAAACACGGGTCACACATCATATTGCAGCGGTTGGTCAGGTCGATGGTCAGGACCGAGCCACGACCGTGCTTGATGGTGCTGCTGCCGTGATTATGCAGTTTCTTGTCGTTGTGGGCACGGATATCCCGGCCAGGGAAGGTCTCCTCCAGGTGCCGAAAGAATTGCGGATCAATGGAGATGACGTCTTCAAAATGTCCGTGGATTGGGCAATCCTTGACCATCAGGATTTTGCCGTCGCGCTCGATAATCTGCGCCTTTATTTCACCTGGCTTTTCGTTTAACAGAATGCGGTAATCCTGTTTACCATCAACAATCTTTTCGCGGATCTCCGGCACACAGCGCGGGCACAACGAATCGGTTTGCCGCGGCCAGCCTAGGGGAGGCTTCGATTTTTCACGCGACTTCAATAGCGGCTTATCCGACCACTTGGGTGTGAAAGATGGATTCTCGGGAAAGAGGTTGTTACTCAGACAAAATATCCGCCACGCCCCGTTCGCGGCAATTGACAGCGCCTTTTCCAGGTACTTAATGGGCTTACGCACTTGCCTTAATCCTCCGTGTTGAGCCGCTGGCACACGTCCCCCCCCAGTGGCCTGCTCGGATTCCGAAGACTATCAGAAGGCGTTCTTGCGCGACAACTTCCGCTTGTTCCTCTTGCCGGATATTATCAGCGAAATTACACTTGCACATTCCCCATGGTCACGCGATGAAACGCCCGTCTGCCTGGAAGATTGACAACTACGTCTATCGCGAGTGTCCTCACCCGGACCGCGAGTACGGCTATGCGGTTTCGCTGCACAATCATTCCTGCCATTCGGTGGAGAGGCTGGCTGCATTAAATCACGTAGTTAAAAAAGCTTTCATGCGGCCGGTTAGCGGAATCGTGCAACGGTCTTTCGGGCTCGGCGGCGTTTCTAATCTGAATTACGGGGAGATAACGTTCAATCCGCCCTACAGTCCTGAAGACGTGTACCACATGGAGGCGACAGCGGCAGCCAAGTGGGGGTTCGACGGGCTTCACCTGGCCATCACCGATCACGACGAATTCGCCGGCAGCCTCGTTTTGCTGCGCGGCCGTCCCGATCTGAACGGGAGTGTCGCCGTTAGCGAAGAACTGTCGCTCTGGTTTGAGGGGCACCTGTTTCATCTCGGAGTGTGCCAGCTGCCCGAGAATGAAGCCGAAGCAACACACGCACAAATTCAAGCGGCCGCGAAGGGCAGACGCTACGATGATTTGTTTGAGACGCTCGCGGCTAGCGGCTGCCTGGTGATCCTGAACCACCCGCTGGTCGCCTGGAAACCGGGAGCACCGGCAATTCCCGTCACCGATCTGCTCTCCCGCTATGGCTGGGCGATTCACGCCTTAGAAGTCAATGGCATGCGGACGCGCGAGGAAAACGACAGCGTTCTCGAGCTTGCCCGACAGTGGAAGAAACCGGTTGTCGGCGGCGGAGACAGCCATCTTCTGGTCGCCAGTTCCATTCTCTCTCTGTCGCGTGCGGCCACTTTCAAAGACTTTGTCGCCGAAGTGAAGGACGGCCATGCAGTGCCGTTCATGACACCCGAATATTTTGCGCCGCTCAAATGGAAACTTACTTTGCGGGTGCTGTTTTTTATCTCGCGTTACCGCCAAATCGCCAGCTACCAGGGACAACCGGTAGCGGCCATGCTAGAGCGGCGCAAGGTGTTGCTCGATCCCGTGGGGGCGGCGAGCCGCGCATTTCTGGGCGCGGTTTGCGCCCTGGGATTGGCTCGGTGAGCACAAGCTTTCGCTGCAGGACTCGCGAGGGCCAGATAACGAGCGCCGGAGGATACAAAAGAGTCCGGTGGCGAGTCCCATTTCCTGACCATTACTCCTTTCGCCTACTGCTTTTTCATGTTCATCGGTCTGTTTTTTTCCTGACAAAGCCCGGAGTGCAGCCGCGACTTGCGATTTGAGTAAGTTCCGATCATGCGGTTTTCTCCGTTAGGACTCAGTGTTGCGCAGTATTCCACGGTGTGGTTTTCGGCAAATAGCAGGAATAAGCGTTTGCCGCTGGCTACGCCTACGATCTTGTATCCATCGCCGTTGCCGCTCACGTCCCGGCTTCCTTCAGGCTGGATCAGGTGCAAGTCGCCCCATTCCTCCGAATTCCATGTGCCGTTCACATTGATTTCAGGCGGAGCCTTTTGGGAGTCAAGCCACGCCTTCCCTTCTACCTCCACCTTGGCAGCCGCGATAGAAGTCGGGTAAGAAATGCACAGCAGTAGCAATGCCAGCGCGAACGTCAACTGTTTCATGAGAGATGTCTCCTTATCTTTCCCGGAGTGCGCCGAGATATCTACGATCTTGTTAAGCTTTTTGGATATCCGATCAAATAGGTAACCGGCGCCCGTCTAGCGGGAAGTTCACCGATCTGCCACTGGTAGTGGCCAGAGCTAAGTTTTTCTACAATTTCACGCAGTTCCTGTGGCTGGTATGTCCGCAGGCAAGATACGAC
>QHZX01000079.1 GCA_003224835.1 Acidobacteriota bacterium
GATTCTGCGCTCAGAAATTCCCGCCAACGCACTCAGCGCGATCGCGAGAAAATCCAGCCCGAAAGCTAATGGCTCGCCGTGAAAATTTCCTCCGGAAAGGACCTCGCTCCCATTGGACGAAACAAACACCAGCGGATTATCCACCGCCGAGTTCGCTTCGATCTCAAACGTTTCTCGGCAATTCGCCAGCGCATCCCGCACAGCTCCATGAACCTGCGGCATACAGCGCAACGAATACGCGTCCTGCACCCGCCCGCACTCCCGGTGCGATTCGCGAATCTCACTGCCTTCCAGCATTTTTCGCAGATTTGCAGCCGATTTAATCTGTCCTGCATGCGGACGCGCCTGATGGATTCGCTCGTCAAACGCCACATCGGTCCCACGTAGCGCGTCGAGTGTCATTGCTCCGATCACGTCGGCTGAATCCACTAGCGTGTCGGCCGCCAGCAGCGCAAGTGTGCCTACCGCCAGCATCGCCTGTGTCCCGTTGATCAGCGAAACCGCTTCTTTGGCCTCGAGCACCAGCGGTTTGATCTGAGCGCGTCGCAGCGCCTCGTCAGACGGAACACGAGCGAGGTTTTCATTCACGCATTCACCTTCCCCAATAAGCGTCAGCGCGAGGTGCGCCAACGGCGCCAGGTCTCCGCTGGCGCCAACACTTCCTTGTGACGGAACATAAGGCGTGACCTTTCGATTGAGCAGTTCGCAAATTGTGTCGATCACAATCGCCCGAACGCCCGAGTGACCCTTTGCCAGCGAATTCGCGCGCAGGATCATCATTGCCCGAGTGTCGGCCACGGGTAAGGGTTCGCCTACTCCGACCGAATGTGATCGAACCAAATTCACTTGCAATTCCCGTATTTGATCGCCAGCAATCCTCACATCGCTCAGCTTCCCGACCCCAGTCGTAATAGCGTAGGAAACCTTATTTCCTTTGACGATGTCCTCAACTACCGCTCGCGCCCGGTTCACCTGCTCCCGCGCATCCGGCGCCAGCAGCACGGGACGGCCCTCAACCGCGACCTCGCGCACCGCTTCGAGCGTCAGATCGTTTCCGCTTATGTGAAGGGCTTTCATAAGAAGCAGCTTGTAGATATTAGCTCCTGGCTTTCTCTGCGAACTTGGCGTGGTCTCTGCGAACTCTGCGGTTAAAGGCTTTCCCGATCTGTTTGCATCGCATCCCGAAAAGCATTCATGTACTTTTCCGGAATCGCTCTCTTTTTCAACTTTGCGTCAGTCACAACGTGCGTGGTTTCACCTTCCGCCAGGAGCATCCCGTCGCCGACCCGCAGCAACTCATAACCAAAATGCACCAGCGACTCTCGAACATTTTTCAGGTGCGTGCGCACAATGACTTCATCGTCGTAATGCGCCGGGCTCTTATACCGGCAACGCGCATCCACGAAGGCGATGAAGCAGCCATCATGCTCTTCCATCTCGCGATACGAAAATCCCAGCTGCCTCAGCAGTTCCACCCGCCCAACCTCAAACCAGACGAAGTGGTTTGCGTGATACACGACTCCCATCTGGTCGGTTTCCGCATAGCGCACCCGCAGACGCACCTCGCATCCATGATCGCTCACTTGCCGCTCCATCGCGGTTTGCGCTTTTCAAGAAACGATGCCACGCCTTCGCGGAAGTCTTGAGTCTGCCGAATTCGGGCGTTTTCTTCCACCGCCTGCTCGATCTGCGCATCAAGTTGAGCAGTGATAAATCCGTTGATCAGCTTCTTGGTCAGCCGAACTGAAGTAGGACTATTCTCCATAAGCTGCATTGCCAGTTCGCATGCTCGCCGTTGCAATTGCTCCGCCTCGACCACTTCATTCACCAGCCCTAATCGGTATGCTTCAGCGGCATCGAAAATTCTGGCGGTGAGCAGCAGGTCGCGTGCAGTCTTGTGCCCCACCTGCCAGACCAGAATCGACGACACTATTGCCGGCACAAATCCGATCCGCACCTCTGTGTATCCGAATTTCGCTTCGGGAACTGCCACCGTGAAGTCGCACATAGTGGCGAGGCCCGTTCCTCCAGCTATGGCCGCACCGTTCACGGCTGCAATTGTCGGTTTTAGAAATTCGTAAAGCCGCCGGAAAATTCGCGCCATCTTTTTCGAATCGGCGACGTTTTCAGCATGAGACTTTCCCGTGAGCGTCTTCAGTTCTTCCAGGTCCATGCCGGCGCAAAATGCTTTGCCCGCTCCGGTGAGTATCAGAATCTGCGCCGTGGATTTCTCGACTTCATCCAGGGCAACCATGAGGTCCGTCAATAATTGGAAGCTGAGCGCGTTGCGCTTCTCGGGCCGGTTCAATGTGATCGTCGCGGTCCCCGAATCATATGCGAGCAGTAGAGTTTCAAAGTCCATGGTGGGAAAACAAACAGGAGATTATACGGCGGGTACGCCATTCCGAGTTCTTCAACGCTGGGGCGCCATTTCTCATGGCCTGCGAGAGCTGGGAAGGGCTACATCAGCTTCCTCCTGACCATATCCAGCGCTTGCTGTGACGCGAACCAACGTATTCGAGCCCGATCTCCTGGGAAATTGCGTTTTATCACTTCTGTACCACCCTCACTGGCCAGCGCATGAAACACCAGCCCGACGGGCTTTTCCGCGCTTCCACCAGTTGGCCCGGCCACCCCAGTCACTCCCAGTCCTAACGTAGTTCCGCATTTTTTACGGATGCCTTCCGCCAACGCTCGCGCCACCTGCTCGCTTACCGCGCCGTAAACGTCAATCAAATCCGCCGGGACATCCGCAAGCTGAGTCTTCAGCTCATTCGAATACACCACTGCGCCGCCGATAAAATACCGCGAACTTCCGCTGACCGATGTGAGCCGCTCTGCCACTAAGCCGCCCGTGCACGATTCCGCCACTGACAACGTCGCATCCCGCATCTGCAAAAAATAACTTACGATCTGCTCCAGCGAATCGCCATTATCGGAATAGACGTTGTCTCCCAACTCTTCTTCAATCAGCCCAACCAGTTCATCCAAACGATTATTCGCAGCTTCATCCGAGTCCTTTCGCGTGTGTACATGCAGTTGAATCTCGCCCGGCGCTGCAAGTATCGTCGTGTCCACATCCGTAAATCGTTTGTAGATGGGCGCCACCCGCGCATCGCAGGCCGATTCTCCCATTCCCGTGATCTTTATCACCCGCGCAGCCAGGGACTGCTTCGGCACCTTCGCACGCAACCGCTCCAGCACAGAGCTTTCAAATAATGCCTTCAATTCATGCGGAGGCCCCGGCAAAAGAACTACAAGCTTTTCTCTTCCATCCGATCTTCCGCCGATCCACTGTCCCGGTGCCGTCCCATTTGCATTCGGCAGCACCGTCGCCCCGCTGATCACGTCCGCCTGCTTCACATTGTTCGGCGACATCTTCCAGCCGTGCTCAGTGAAGCGCCGCTCAATCGCCTGCACGATGTCAGGATCGCGTTTCAAATGCAAGCCGAGAGTCTGCGCAACCGCCTCACGCGTTAAGTCATCTTCAGTTGGACCCAGCCCGCCGCTGAAAATCAAAATGTCCGACCGTGACAGCGCCGCCTTGGTGACACGCACAATATCCTTTAAGTTGTCGCCGACAATTGTTTTGAAACTGACCTCCACTCCCAGGGTATTTAGTTTTTCCGTGAGGTAAAGCGAGTTGGTGTCCTGCCGGAAAGGAGTCAGCAGCTCCGAGCCCACCGCGATGATCTCGGCATTCACAATGGAAGTTTAAATGAAATCGCTGCTATGAAACCTCAATCAGAGGTTGGCCCTGAACATCCCATGCCAAATGATAGATAGCGTTCGTTGTGGCCAGCACCGCGGACCGACCGGGTGCGAAGGCTAAGCCCACCAGGCTCGAACCCGCCACCGCCAGGGACGCATTGCCATCGGGATCAATCTTCACGATGCCGCGCTTCCCGCCTTGCGACGCCGCAACGTAAAGATTGCCGTCGTGGTCGAATGCCATACCCTGCGGCCTTCCCAGCCCGCGGTAGAACACTGAAACTGCGCCGTGCGGATCGATTTTATAAATCGAGTCAAAGCTGGAGGTTGTGGGCCCGGTCACGAACAAATCCCCCTTCGGTCCTACCGACAAATGATAAGCGGAAACGCTCGGCTCGATTGTGGCGAACACAAAAATCTGCCGATCGCGCGCGACTTTAAAAATCGTGCCGCTGCGGTCTCCAACATACAAGTTTTGTTCGCGATCAAATGCCAGCCCGGTCGCCACGCCCATGCTCTCGGCATAAGCGGTCATTGTTCCATTTGGCGCCACCCGGTACACCGCGCCATCGAACCGCGAAGTCACATACATCTGCCCCTCGCGGTCAAACGCGATGGCGGTCGCATTCATCATCTCGGTGAGGAATGGCTTCACGCTGTAGTTGGTATCGATTTTGAAAATCGAAACTGGCACCTTCTGCCCGCGCGATCCGGAAAACGTGACGTAGATATTTCCTTCAAGATCGAGCGCAGGATTCGTTACCGGATGCAGGTTCTCAGCAATTTCGGTCGCGACTTTAATAGGCTGCGGATTGCTCGAATTTCCGTTAGCCGAGATGACTACCGAACCCGAGGCCGCACCGTCGGGCACTCGCGCAACTACGAAATCATCAGCACTGATGACAATTGAGCCTTCCTTTTCGCCGAATCGAACTTGTGGACGCCGCAATTCGGGCGTTCGAAAGCCACTTCCCAGGATGCGCACTTCGCCTCCAGGCAAAGCTGCCGCCGGCGTTACGGCCTCAATATGAGGGTGGCCGTTTACGTTTTTCTTTCCCAAGATTCGGTTGGAAATTGACATCCGCGCCCTTACTTCAAAAACCCTAAGAGGAAAGAATCCCTAAATGCAGCAGGAGTTGCATCATCGCCAACGCACAACATCCAGCCGCAACATCGTCTAGAACAATCCCCAAGCCCCACGGCAATTTTTCCAATTGCCGCACCGGAGGCGGCTTCACAATATCGAAGCCCCGGAAAAGTATAAAGCCCGCCAGCAGCGTTTTCCATCCTACCGGGGCCCACAAAAGCGTGATCCACTGTCCGGCAACTTCGTCTATCACGACGAACTGCGGATCTTTCACGCCGGAGGCTTTCGCCGTCGCAGTGGCCGCTGGAATCCCGATCACGATTGCAACAAGCGCCATTACTGCCAAATCTAACGTCTGCCATGCCGGCTGGATGAAACGACTCATTCCCAACCAAATCAGCACCGCTGCTAACGATGCCCATGTTCCCGGGCCTGGGCGCAATCGCCCGATTCCAAAGAAGGTTGCGGCCACTGTTGCCCAAAGCGGTGCCCGATTTTCCGCAACCTCAGCTTCCGCCGGAGGGAGTTCAGTCTTCATCTTCCTGCCTGGGTAGATTCTGCAGGTCGGCCTCGTCGGAAATGTCTGTCACCGGAGAGGGCACAACATATTGGCCGCTTGCCCATTTGCCTAAATCAATAAGTCGGCAGCGCTCGCTGCAAAAAGGGAAGTCCTCGCCCGTGCTCTGCACCGGCTTCTTGCAAATCGGACACTTCAGCCGCAGCTTGGGTTTTGTCGCCACGCTCTAATTGTAGATTGGTTCGCGAAGGTAATGATGCGAGAGCCGCCGCAAAAGTCCGCAAGGCTGAATTCTGAGCTCTGCTCTTAATTCTGAATTCTGCCTTCTGCTTTCTTACTTCTGCATTCTTCCTTCTTACTTCTGCATTTCCTTTTTACTTCTGACTTCCTACTTCTGCATTCTGACTTCTTACTTCTGCATTTCCTTTTTTCTTCTGCCTTCTTACTTCTTACTTCTGCATTCTTCCTTCTTACTTCTGCATTTCCTTTTTACTTCTGACTTCCTACTTCTGCATTCTGACTTCTTACTTCTGCATTTCCTTTTTTCTTCTGCCTTCTTACTTCTGCCTTCGCCTTACTGCATTCCATTAGCCGTCCCGCCCTTGGGCTGTTCGTAGGGCTTCTGGAGATAGCGTCTCGCCTCATCCAGCGCGCCCTGAGTGTTGTCATTCGTCTGCAGCGCCTGCCGGTATTCGTTCGTTGCGCGCTCCCGCTGCCCGGTGATGTCGAAAATCTTTCCCAGCTGAATATGGCTCCAAACCTCAGTCCAGCGAGGATCGTCATCTCCATTCAAACAATCCCGATAAGCGTTCGCGGAAGCCTGATAGTTGTGCTGCAAGAAGAAAACTTCCGCAATGCGGTAATGCGCCAATGAGCTGTTCTTATTTATCTCCAGCGCCTTGTTGAATTCCGCAAGCGCGCCTGCCAGGTCTCCCTGTTGGACCAGCCCTACACCCCGCTGAATAGCCGCCCGCAACTTGATGTCGGAAGAGTTCTTGAGCAAATTGTTATTCGGATCGAGCGTAATCCGCCGGGGACGTCCGAAGGTGTCCACGGTGAACGCTGAGTCAGTTCCCACTACGTCGATTCGCTTCTCTTCCGTTTTGCCGTCGGTATCGATCTTCAGTTGGACCGGCATGCGAAACAAATCCAGGTCCTGCGTGATCTGCCCCACGCTGCGGAACCCCTTGTTGCTCCCCAGGCGATAAATCGTGTATTTGCTCTTGAACTCAGGCGCTCCGGTTGAATCCAGCCACTGCGAGAAAAACCATGTCAGCTTGTCGCCATAAGCCTTCTCCGCAATGCTCCTGAACTCATCCGCCGTAACACTTTTTCCGGCGTACTGCGAAGCAAAGTCGCGCATTGTCTGATCGAACTTCTGGTCGCCAACCACCCAGCGCAGCATGTGCAGAATCATCGCGCCTTTGTCAGTCGCTAGAGACTGGAATTCCGGCGAGTACAAATCCAGCTTGCCAGCTTGCGACATTGGAACCGTGTCGTAGGAAAGCGCTCCCACCGACATGTCCTTCACCATCTCCTGTAGTCCCCCCGCTCCGGCCGCGCTCTCCACGTATCGCGCCTCGGAATAGCGCGCGAATCCATCTTGCAGCCACCAGTCATCCCGCGAAGCCGGACTCAGCGAAACTCCCCACCACTGATGCGCGATCGCATTTCCCAGTAGTCGGTAATTCGTCCTCTGCGTAATCCCTCTCGAGGCCATCGCCGCCACCTCAGGCGCCCACGTGGATGGCACTGTGTCATCCGGCAACTCAACCACGCGCAGCACGTTCGAAGCCGGCGGCCCGTATAACGTGATGAAGTAGGTGAATTCCTTCACCGCCGTTTCTGCATAGGCTGTAGCCAGATCTTTGTGCGTGGGTTTGAAGTAGACGTGCAGATCTATGCCCGCTTCGGTGCTGGCGTAGTCGCCAAAGTCTCCTGCGATAACCGTCCCTGGAAAACTCGCCTTGTCGTACTTCAGCGAGTACGTCTTGCTCTCGGCGCTACCGGTTGACGCGCCTTTCAATGTCGGAGCCGTTCCCGGACTAACGGTGCCGCTCCCAATCACCATCATGTGTGCCGGCACAGTTACATTAATTGTGGACGTAAATCGGTCAATTCCAAACGCGCTGACCGGGAACCAATCGCCCGCATAAAGCAAATAGGTCGTGTCGTCGTTGATTGTGGTTAGCTTTAGCCCCGGCACCGGCGAATCGTCGGCGGAATCCAGCACACCCTCGTACTCGAAGGTCAATGTCGCGTCGCTGCCCTTGGAAACAGTCTTATCCAGTGATATCCGAACGCTTGAATCCTGGGGCACGCGCTCAGCGGTCAGGGGCTTGCCGGCCGAATCCGTCACCCTGCTTAGCCGGAGATCATTGTGCAGATTGAACGTCGCGACGTTCAGGTCTTCCTGAGCCGTGATCTTCACCTTAGCCCGGGCGGTGATCTTGTGGTCGTGCGGGTTCAGTACCGCATCGATCTGATAATCATCGACATGGAACCGGGACCTCTCGGCTGCCCATGCGGGCAGGGAAGCCACCCACAAGGTAAGTAGCACAAACGCGGTAAATCCTCGACGTCGCAGCCGAGCTAAAAAACACATTTTTGGGGATCTCCTACGTGCGGTTTCGCCAATGCTTCTTATTCTATGATGAAAACCGGAAACTAAAAGATGCTGATTAGAGCCACGGGCGGCCTCGCCGTATCATTGGACAATTAATTGTGAGAGGTGGAGCAACGGGCGCCCTCGCCCGTGCTGATAGACAATTAATTTATGAGAGGTGGAGCAACGGGCGCCCTCGCCCGTGCTAGTAGACAATTAATTATGAGAGGTGGAGCAACGGGCGCCCTCGCCCGTGCTGAATCTGGAGATCCGACTCTGCAACAACTCGAGAATTGCCTTTGCCGCATGATCCGCAGCTTGCCCTTCCATATCTCCCCGCAGCAACTGCTTCACTCTTCGCAATCCCTGGATCATTTTGTCCCGAGGCGCTCCGTCAGGAATAATCCGCTTTAATTCCGCTACGACTGTTTCCGCCGTGAAATCCTGCTGCACCAGTTCCGGTACAACCTCTTCCCCAGCGATCAAGTTCACCATGGCAAAATGCGGCACCTTCACCGTCCACCGGCCTAGCAGATACGTCAGCGCAGTAACCCGGTACACCATCACGAATGGAGTTTCCATCATTGCGGCTTCAACCGTTGCCGTGCCACTGGCAACGATTCCCGCCCGTGAATGAGCCAGTGCAGGAAGCGCTTCGGATGTTAACGCGATGGATGCGGTTGCGCTGTCATCAAAACACATCAACTCGCTAATGAGCGTCTTCGAAACCGTAGGTGCAACGGGGAGTATGAAGTTGTAATCAGTGCCAAGGAATTCCGCGACCCACAACATCGCTGGTAGATTCATTTGAATCTCCTTGGTCCGGCTTCCCGGCATCAGTGTGATCCACGGTTTCGAAGGCACCAACCCGTGCTTCGCCGCATACTCATCGCGCGATATCGTGGGTCGCGGAAGCTCTGCCAGCGGATGTCCGACGAACTCCGCATCGACTCCGCGGTCTCGATAAAACTTTTCTTCGAATGGAAAAATCACCAGAGCTTTATCCACATACTTGCGCAGCAGCCGCACCCGTCCCTGCCGCCACGCCCAGAACTGCGGGCAAACGTAATACACGACTGGAATCCCGCGCTTCTTCATCTGCCGCGCCACACGCCAGTTGAACGCCGGCGAATCAATGACCACGGCCAAGTCAGGCCGTCGTCTATCCGCCTCAGCGATTAATTTGTGAAACAGTCCCCAGATTTTTGAGAGATGACTCAGAATTTCCGTGATGCCCACAACTGAAAGCTCTTTGGCATCGACGACAATGTCGCACCCGGCGGCGCGCATCTTCTCCCCACCCACGCCGAAAAACTCAATTTCTGAATGTGTGGCGCGGGCGCCCTCGCCCGCGGAAAGTGGTGAACTCCGCAGCGCTTCAATCAGCTGCGCCCCATACATTTCCCCGGACGCTTCGCCCGCCGAAATCAGTATTCGCACCCAAACATTCTAAGGTGTATTTAGCAAACGGCCTTCACGAATACCAAGGAGAATTCTTGACCTGCCGCGCTAGAACTCAAATCGTACACCCCACTGAATTCCGCGCGGCGTGTATCCCGGGGCCGTGGAGTTAACGATGCCGAATGAGCTGTCTCCAACAAACGTATCGGGCGTCGCGAAGCGCGGCGTATTAAACGTATTGAATACCTCGGCGCGTAGCTGCAGAGTCATTCCTTCCCTCGGCACAAACTCTTTGAAAAGGTTCGAATCGAGGTTGTGAATGCCGTCTGTCCTGAGGCCTGAGAAATAACGCGGGGCGTTGCCCGGAACCTGGTCGCCGGGATCGGCGAAGCAGTTTGCATTCAAAAACGGAACCTGCTGAATTGCAGCGGTGTTCGCGCTGACTCCCGTCCTCCCGCCACAGAGAACATTTGGCCGCTGATTTCCGTCCAATAAACGCGAGTCGGACATGTAAATTGACATCGGCTGCCCTGATTGCTCGGTTATCAGAGTGGATACCGACCATCCCCCAATGATAGCGTCAAGAATTCGGTTCATGCCGCTCCCGATCCAGCGATCGCGTCCCACCGGTAAGTCAAAAACTACGGCCGCCGCGAGCCGCTGCGGAGTGTCGTTGGCGCTGATACTGTGTTCAGCTCTCAAGTTGTCCAATTGTTGCGGGTTGCCGTTGTTCAGGGTGCCAACAAAAGCGTTGGCGCCTGTCGAAGAGTTGTCGGTCAACTTCGAAATCGTGTAGCTGCCCTCGAAGCTGATGTGATGGGTAGTGCGTTTCTGGAAGCGAATCTGCATCGAGTTGTACCAGGAGTTTGCCACTAGGCGCGGCAGTCCCTCGAAGTCGCCATCGAACTGTGGGTAGGGGCGAAGCAGATTGGCCAGCGGCAGAGTTGTGTTGCCGTATTGCGAATCAGGTTCGTTGAACATGGTACCAGGACAGTTCGATCCAGTGAATAACGAGCAAAACGGGTTCGGTTCAGGCGTGGACAAAGAATCCGATGGAGAGCCGGTTCCTCCAATCGAGAGAAACTGCGGGTCCTTAATCAGTTTGGCGAGGAGGGCAGATGAGATGAAATCGCGGTTGCGCGTGCTGGAATATCCGCCGAACGGCAGATGATTGCTATGATTGGCCGAATAGTCCACCCCGATTACGATTTGGCTTGGTAGCAGCCGCTGAACCCCGAGATTCCACTGATACAGATCCGCATTTTGCGCCTCAGAGGTGCCCAGGTCGTTGCCATTGGCAAAACCCCACTCAGCGAGCTTGCCATAGTTCTCGTCTTGTGGCGGGGTTGGTCCCTGACCGTTGCTGTTAGGAAATGGATTGGCCAAAGTTGCCGCGCGCGTGTTGAAGTTATCGTTAGTAAAGAACATCGTCGCGCTCTTGCGGAACGCCGTGCCTGGATACTGGAAATTAGTCGCAACGCTCATTCCGTAATACAGGCCTACGCCTCCCCGGAGCACCGTGTTCTGGTCAAGTTGATAGGCGAAACCCAGGCGCGGTCCCCAATTGTTGCGATCAACTGGAACACTTCTCCTGTGAAACGTATTGGGGAAAAGGGTAGTTCCAATCAGTTGCTTGGGACCTAAGCCGAGAGCTTGCAAGCCGAAGTTAAGCGCGTTTCCATTTGCATCTAGCGCCGCGTGATTGCCACTGCTCAGATCAATGTTCATGCCGCTGTCACCCGTGAAATCGCTGAATTGGGTGCGGTTGAAACGCTCGGTATAAGGCGTGCTCCATTCGTACCGCAGGCCTAGGTTCAACGTGAGTCGAGAACTGACCTTCCAATCATCCTGGAAATATAAGCCGGTTTCCTTCGACTTATTCGCGACTGCAGGGAAGATATTGATAGTGCTGACGTTGTCCGGATATCCAAACAGAAGAGTGGCAAAAGGATTTCCCTGTGTGCCACCTTCGGCACCACTGTTGGGCGAGTCGGACGTAACGTCGTCGCTAAAGTTGAAAAGCCCTGTGGGGTTTGGTGGCTGGAAGAAGTTGTTGAAAAACATCCGCTGCTCCCCGCCGAACTTTAGTAAATGTGACCCCTTGGCAATGAGGAGCTGTGAGGAATAGCTGTAGAGTGTGTGCGCGAACGTAGTGTCAGTGCAGCACTGGTCGAACAGGTTGCTCCACGAGTTGGAACCAGAATTACTAGTCATTTGAATAGTGGGCATGCGATGAAGCCCGTTTTGCGCGAGATACGCAGGGAATCCCACGCTGGTCAGGTCGGGATAATTTTCCTTCTCCGCCTCATTCACCCGGTCCACGGCAAAGTGGCTGGTCCAAACCACTTTGGGAGTAATTGTCCAGGCATATTCGAGTGAGGCGTTTTGTGCCTTTACCGGATCAATCGCGATTCCCTCATTGGCGGTATCGCCATCACCTAAAATTGTCGGCGCAGAAAAGCGGCTGCTAAGGCGGCTGTAGCGGCCGCTGAGTCGATGCTTATCGGTGAGCTGGTGATCGAGTTTGATATCGAACTGGTGGTCAGGGGCGTGGACAATTGTGTTAAACCGAAAATTGTTGAACTCTCCTGGAAGATTCGGTTTGGGGTATAGATTGATGATCTTCTGGCCAACAGGGTCGATCTCGTTCGAGGGAATTACGTTGAGGTTCCCATTGGAGATCACCTGCGTCCTGCTCGAACAATCTGGCGAGCAGATGATCGGATCGTAAATTGGATTTACCGTGTTGCGGAAATCCCCGGTGCGCTCCTCGAGAGTAGGGACGCTCGCCACGATGTTGAGAGCGCCATCGTTACGGACTTTCTCCACATCAGCGAAAAAGAACGTTTTATCTTTCCGAATGGGCCCGCCCACTGCAAATCCATACTGATCCCGCTTATGGTTGGGTTTCGATCCAACGGACTCTGGGTTGAAGAAGTCTCGAGCGTCAGTACCGGCACGTTGCCCAAACCACCAGCCGCTGCCGTGGAACTTATTTGTGCCGCTCTTCAACGCCATGTTCACGACCGTCCCGCCGTTGTTTCCGAATTCGGCGGAAAAACTGTTGTTCTGGATCTTGAATTCCTGAATAACTTCCACCGAAGGCTCGTAATATATGTTGCTGGTTGCGCCTTCTCCTTGCTCGGGTGCACTGATTAACGAGCCATCAATTCGCACCTCAGCCGTCGCGTTGCGCTGGCCGTTGGAAACGAAATTTGTCCCGGTTGGATAGTTGTCCTGAGTACCGGACCCAGTCGTCTCAGTCACTCCGCCAGAAAGGAACGTAAGGCCGAAGAAATCGCGTCCAGGAAGAGGAATGTTTTTGATGTACTGGCTTGTGACTTCCGTCCCGAGCGTTGGGCTCTCTGTATCAAGTAGTGGCGATGCCGTGTTCACTTCCACGGTAGTCGCTAATGCACCCGGCGACATCGCGAAATTGAGGCTAGTTTGCTGGTCAACTGCCAACACCACGCCGGTTCGTTCTTCGGGGCGAAACCCCTGGGCCTCGACCTTGAGGGAGTACGTCTTCGCATCGCGCACCACCGCGCCGCTCGCGTCCGCAACAACTCCGCGGATTTGCGCCCGATAACTTCCCTGGGCAACAAGGAAAACTGCAGAGCCTGCAAACAGGCACACAACCAAAATGAAACGAAATATTTTCGGATTCTTCATGGTGACTCCATTCTTCTGCGCGACCTGCGACCGGCACTATTCCCGCAATCTACGAGTAAATATTCACGTTCTCCACTACCCGGTTGATCACCCCGTCTGGGCTGGGTGAATCCGGCATTAGGTTCCATCGAATTGAACTGAACAGTCCCAGCAACTGCCCGAACATCACATCCACTGGCGCGCGATATTCGTCGGCCACGCCGCTCGTCCCCTCTGGCGCAAGATAGTCTTCAGCGTAGGAATCGCTGGCCAGTTCACTCCCGCCGACTACAATCCGGCGTCTTGCGATCTTTTTTGCACCAATCTCTCGCAACAGATCTCGTTCGAATCCCTGGACCCGCTTGTCGCCGGAGAGAAAGCAAACAAAAAGACTTTGTGCGTCCAGCGCCGCCATAGGTCCGTGGCGCAGGCCCAACGCGGATTCCATCATGGTCAGCGTCTTGCCCGCCGTCAATTCCAGAACTTTGAGCGCGGATTCCTTCGCAACCGCCCTTAGCGGACCCGAACCAACGAAGAATGCTTTTGTGTATCCCTGTTTTGCCAGCGCCGCAGCGCAATCCGCCGCCCGCGGCAGCAAGCTTTTTCCGGCCGCGACCAATTTCCGTAATACCGGTTCGTAACCTTCAAGGCTTGCGACGTGGGCCATGCATTGCCCGAAGACAACCATGTTTGAGAACGAGCTGGTCATCGCCAGTCCCCGGTCGTTCGCCTCATCGATCATGCAAATGCCAAGGCTTTTTGGCTTACCGGCACTTTCTCTCAGCATGCGGCCGTTCGGGTTGCAGGAAATCACGATGTGATGAATATCCGGGTATTTTTCGCGCGCCCTCGCCAGCACCGCCACTCCCTCGGAGCTGTCGCCCGACCGCGAAAACGAAATCCATAAATATTTGCGCCCCGGCAGGATAAGCTCATCCATTTGCGTGAGCAGGTCCGTGCTCGGCACCGCGAGTACGTCGCAACCCCACAGCTTCCTCAGCAATTGGCTGATCGCTTGCCCGGTGTAGTCAGACGTGCCTGCGCCTACTAAGAAAACAACCACATCACAACCTGGCGTGCCCGCTATCCCCACAGCTGAAATAAATGTTTGGATCTCCACTTGTTTGCCGCGGAAGAGCTCCAGAGTTCGGTCCCACGTCTCGGGCTGGTGGGCAATCTCGGCCGGCGTGTGGACCAGGCCGCGCTTTGCTTTTTCCGCATCCGGCAATGCCAACAATCGTGAAAGCTCGTTCAAGTTCCTGAACTCCTTGAATCTTCGCGCTTTATTCTTCAGATCCTCTCGTTCCGCTACTCCCACCAGAACACTGCGCCCTTCTCAATCGGCGGCAAAGTGAATGTGACTCCGTCACTTCCCGCAACCCCATCCACACTCGATACCTCTCCCATAAAAGGGAGAAAGAATCCGCGCGGCTTGCTGACCCCCGTGACCGCAACCCGTACTCCGGTCTGCGGAGTTTGCATCGGATTGACCCCACCTTTCAGCCCCGCAAAATTGGCGAAAAATACATGTGGCTTGCCCTCAACCTGCGCTATCGATGTCGCCATCAACGGTGAGGCAAACACACGCACATGGCTCTCATCCTTCAATTTGCCCAGGAATTCCTTTGCCTGATCCGGCGTTGCCGCACCGAAATTCTTTTGTAGCGCCGCAAAATATTCCGCTCCGACGCGCTCGCCGATGCGAACCACGTTTTGCGCGTCTCCCAACTGCGCATCATTTTCTCCCGTGATCACCAGCGTCCGTCCGCTGCCCGCATATTGTCGCAACAATGATTTCTCCCCATCGCTCATCACGCGCACGTCGGGAAGCACTAACGTCCTGCCCTGAAAACCCGCCAGCGTTCGCGGCGTGACCACTTGAAATTCCAAATGCGCTTGCATCAGCAGAATCAATATTCCGCGATATGAAGCGATGAACTCATCGGCGAAGTAATTGCGCGTCTGCGGAGAAAAGTACACTCCAATCGGCGAGATCGGCGTCCGGGGCTGGTAGAAAGTATTCTCATGCGCCTTGATCCATGCGAATATCTTCCGCCGCATCGCATAATCGTTGGACCCCGCCATCGAATGTCCCGGCGCGTCCCAGAAATTTGCCCCTGCCATAATTTGTGACATGGCAAGATTTTTCATCGGCTC
>QHZX01000444.1 GCA_003224835.1 Acidobacteriota bacterium
AGAAACGCCCCGCAACAGCCGGTTCACGGACAGTCGCACCCATACTGACCTCACTCAGCCGTGGAACGTGTCGCGCCATTCAGTTCGCGAAATATATTGGCGCTCGCTTCGAGCGAGATTGCCTCTGCTCGCACCGAGGGTTTTACTTTCGCTCTGGCCAGGGCCCGATCGAGGTTTTCAGACGGGTAGCGCCCTTTCAAATTGTTCCATAGTGTCTTGCGCTTCTGGGCAAAAGAAAGCTTCAGGAACTCGATGAAGGCCTTTTCGTCGACGTGCAGTTTTTCAAGACGCTGCGAAGGCACCAGCCGGACAACCGCGGAATGCACTTTCGGCGGCGGCAAGAATGCTCCCGGCGGTAGAGTGAGGACCTTTTCCACCTTGGCGTACAACTGAGCGGTCGCGGAGAGCAAGCCGTATTCGCTGGTTCCCGCCTTTGCCGAGAGCCGATCGGCGACTTCCTTTTGCACCATCAAGATCAGAACTTCGAAAAACCTACGGTATTCGAAAAGCCGTAGAAGAATATCCGACGTGATGAAGTAAGGCAGATTGCCGATCACGCGCACTTGTCGCGGCGCAACATCCATGCCGGGGCGCGTGCTGCCGGGCTTCGGTCCAAAAAGAGAGTCGAGGTCAATGGCGAGAATGTCGCCCTCAATAATTTCCACGTTCGGGGCCAGCGAGAAATGCATTCTGAGCTGGGCGGCGAGGACCCGGTCTTTTTCCACCGCGATCACCCGCCTAGCGCGCCTTGCCAACAGATTTGTAAGCGCGCCGCGACCCGGGCCGATTTCAAGCACGGTGCTCTGCAAAAGGTCACCAAGCGCCTCGACGATTCGCACCGCAGCGGCGGTGTCATCTAAGAAGTGCTGCCCGAGTTTGGGTTTTTTAGCCGGACGGGGCACGCGCGAAACCTTCATTGACCCTCATTCATCTTGCCGATTAGACTTGGACGCGTAGCCGAGTTGACGCGTCCGCAATATCATAGCGCGGAGGCGGAAGTGGTACCGGCTGGAGCCTCGTTTCTAAATGCACATCGCGTTCGTTGCTTCCGAGTGTGTTCCTTTTTCCAAAACAGGCGGATTGGCAGACGTGGTGGGTGCATTGCCACGCGCGCTGGCTGCCGCCGGGCACGAAGTTAGTGTGTATATCCCGCATTATCGGCACACCCGCATCAGTGAAGAGCGCACCGTAGTTCAAAGCATCACCGTACCCTTTGACGACCGCTATCGATTCTGCTCGATCCTCACCGGAGCGGGTTATCCCGGCGTACGTTTTTTCTTTGTCGATTACCCAGCGTTCTTCGATCGCGATGGGCTTTACGGAACTGCGTCTGGAGATTTTCCGGATAACGCTGAACGTTTTGCATTGTTTGGTCGCGCAGTGCTTGAGGCCTCAAAAGTTCTTGGCGTACCGGACGTGTTTCATTGCCACGACTGGCAAGCAGCCTTGGTGCCGGTTTTGCTTCGTACACAGTATTCCGAAGACCCGGCGTTTCGCGATGCAGGAACTGTTTTCACCATCCACAACATGGGCTACCAGGGCTTGTTCCCGCCGGAGATCCTGCCGCTCCTGATGCTTCCATGGGACCTTTTTACGATCGCAAAGATGGAATATTTCGGAAATGTAAACTTCCTGAAGGGCGCGCTGGTCTATTCGGACATGATTACGACAGTGAGCAGAAAATACAGCCAGGAGATCCAGACCACAGAGTTTGGCTTCGGCCTGGAGGGCGTACTGAAGGACCGCGCACCAAACCTGGCGGGAATTTTGAATGGCGTTGATTACGATGAATGGAATCCGCAGACAGATAAATTTATTGCTGCGCATTACTCTGCTGAGGATCTGAGCGGAAAACGCGAATGCAAGCAAGACCTGCTAGCCAGTTTCGGCTTAGGAGAGGCTGATCCTAATCTTCCGGTGATCGGAGTTGTTTCTCGTTTCGCTGCCCAAAAGGGCTTTGACCTGATTGGCCAGATTATTGATCGCCTGGCGCTTGAAGAGGTCCTGATTACAGTTCTCGGCAGCGGTGACAAACTCTACGAAGAAATGTTTCTGCGGCTCGCCCGCCGTCTGCCGGAAAGAGTTGGGGTACGAGTCGCCTACGACAATGCTCTCGCACACAAGGTTGAGGCCGGGGCGGATATGTTCCTGATGCCTTCACGTTATGAGCCCAGCGGCCTGAGCCAGTTATACAGCTTGAAATACGGCACCGTGCCGATAGTGCGCGCCACCGGCGGACTGGACGACACCATCGATCCCTGGGAGGCGCGTACGAAAAAAGGTACCGGTTTTAAATTTCAGGAATACAGCGGAGAGGCATTGCTGCGCGTAATCCATCAGGCGCTGCAGTTATATCGTGACCAGGAGTCCTGGCAGAGACTCATGCGCAACGGCATGAGCAAAGATTTTTCGTGGCGTGTTTCCGGACGCGAATACGTCCGCGTGTACGAACGTGTCCGGCAGCAACACGCGCAGGCGATTCTGGTGTAAGAAACGGCTGAAGAACGGATTTCTGAATTGTCCACAACTCAACGCGAACCCGGTAGCAGGATTCGTTTTTTTAATCACGAAGGCAAACGTATCCTTTTAGTTGATTTATCAAACTGCAGTGCTCGCGAAGCCGAAGAAACGACGCGTAGGGTTCCCGACCTCGTGACCGCTGAACCGCCCTCCTCGGTCCTTATACTCACGGATTTTAAGGGAAGTACCTTTGACGCCGCGGCGCTGCGTGCGATCAAGGAGACGGCGGTATTTGACAAACCATTCGTCAAGAAATCGGCTTTGATCGGGACCCTTAGCCTGCCGCGCGAGTTCTATGACGAAATGAAAAGCTTTTCTCGCCGCGAGTTTGCAATTTTCAGCACTCGAGAAGAAGCTTTGCAATGGTTGGCACAGGATTAGGCCTTGCGGGCAAGGTGGATGGCAGAAGAGTCCTTAACCTTTTCGTTTAAGCTAGGTATCATCAATTCAGGGGCGCGTAGCTCAAACGGATAGAGCATCAGATTTCTAATCTGAGGGTTGCAGGTTCGATTCCTGCCGCGCCTACCATGATCTAGCCCTTCTAGTTTCCGTGGTTGGGGTCCATTTATGCCGATTTATGATTGGCCAAGGTGAATGGCGCTGAATGAGGGAAGGCGAGGCCCGTTCGCTTAGCTAATGCAGCCTTAAGGCCCCTCGCTGACGCCCATGCCAGGCTGGTCTCGGAAACGCGATATATCGGACATTCCGCAGCAAGATCCTCCAAGTATGAGGCCAGTGGACGCAGCGCGCCCCTGCCGCCATAATCATGCCAGAAGACCAATCCATCTTCCTTTATCATCCTGGCCATTTTCTCGGTATCGTTTTTGACGTGTAGGCGGTCGTGTGCAGCGTCAACTAGCCCGAGGTCCACAGAATCCGAATAGGGCGATGCGTCAAATGTCATCGAGTCCGAGAGCAGTTGAGTGTATCGGGTTAATCCCAGAGCGCTAGGAACGGATCCCAAGCGCCGGTTCGAAATTAGGTCTTTGTCCGACGAAAGATGCTTGGACGGCAGCTCCGGGATAGGCGGCAGATCTAGGGTGATCACGACGGCGTCGGGAGCGGAATTCAGTATAAATACGGCGGTCGTCAGTCCATTATAGGTTCCCATCTCAAAGATTGTCTTGGGGCAGCGAGTCTTTGTGGTTCGGGCCAAAATCATAAGCTCTGCGAAGCTCATGCCGCCACCGGAATGATAGGCCGGGAGGGTGATTGTAGCTTCTTGCTCAGGGGTCACCGGGGATCGGGCGGGAAGCCCTTTGTCTGCGAACTCGTCATAGATCTTCAAACAATATGAGACGTAGCGCCTCAGTTGGGCTGGCCTTCGCAACGCGAGGGCGACGGTCTTGAAGCTCACACAAGAGACTACATCCGCAATCTCGGAAAGCATTGGTTCAGTTCCCCATCATCTTTGCCTTTGCCATCGCGCCTGAGGAAAACTGGCTGCTGTCACTATATCCCTTCCCCGGCCTTCTCAACAGCAGAAGAACGAACTGATTCGGCGCTCCGTTTCGAGTTCCTGCCTTGGTACATCCAGAAAGCGATTCGCATGAGACTTCCCGAGCCTCCCACAGGAGGCATATTCCGGGTCGTGAGCGTACGGACAAACCTGCCCGTGCATATTATCTTAATTTTTCCAACCCTCC
>QHZX01000080.1 GCA_003224835.1 Acidobacteriota bacterium
GGTCTTTCGACTGCATCGTTGTCAAGATGACAGTGTAGGAATGGAAGCAAAGCGGGGGCGAGGGTGCTGAGTTCGCTCAGGGGCAAGCTTTGGTTTCTTGAACGGCACGTGGAACGTGAGAACGCCTTATCAGGCCTGATGATGGTTCACACAAACACGAGGTCTTTCGACTGCATCATTGGACTCGCAAGCGAGTCCAATGATTCGCTCAAGATGACAGTGTAGGAATAAGCAGAGCACAAGCGAGGACCTCCGTGCCCCACAAACTCTAACTTTAATTAATCCGAGGTGCTGGTTTCGCCGGCGGCCGGGACCACAGGGGCGGGCGCTTCCGGAACTGCGGGTTTCTCCGCGAAGAAATCGTGGCTGTAAAGGTTGTGGTACATGCGGCCGGCGATCTCGGCAGCTTTGGGACCGAAGGTTGGACGTCCGCCTTCTAAAAATACAACTACGACGACACGTCCGAAATTCGTATTGGCGTAGCTGGCAAACCAGCCATAGCGAGTGCCGGCGCGAGAACAAGTGCCGGTCTTGCCCAGTATTTCTTCTTCGTTGAAATTTGCCAGCAGACGGCGCGCCGTGCCGTATTCAACAGCGCCGGCCATGCCATCAGAAAGTTCCGGGATCAGCCCACCGATGTTGAGACGGCGCTTCACCACCGGTTGGAAGTTCGCCACTGCGGCTGGGGTCGTGGGATGCTGCAGATAATACAGCGTGCCGCCATTAGCGATTGCGGTGACCAGCGCGCCCACTTGCAACGGAGTCATCGAAATGCCCTCGCCGAAGGAGCACATGCGCCCGACTCCGCCCAACTTCGAAGAAATTTCTTCTTCGGGATAGACTCCCGGCTGCTCGCCGGGAATGTGATATCCAGCGCGCTCGCCCAAGCCGTACAAATGAGCGTAATGCGCGACCTTGTCGAATCCGAGCTGGCGGCCCAGCGCTTCGAAGTACGCATTGTTCGAATGCGCCAGCGCCAGCGTCAGATTCATGTGGCTGCGGCCACCGAGACGAACTTGAGTTTCTTTGGTGATGATGCCTTCGCTAAGCGCGGCCAGAGCGACTGACAACTTGATGGTTGAGCATGGCTGCGCGCCACTCGAGAGAGCCAGCTTCTGGTTGACCATGGCGAGAATGCGTCCGCTGGTCGGCTCAATCGCGAGAACGGTTCCATTCATGCTGCCGAGTGCGTCGATTGCGGCCTGACGCACGACGAGATTTTCTCCGGCAATGGCGTCACCATCGGTGACATCGCTGGCGTAAGAGCTGGCATAAAAGCGCTCGTAATAATGACGGCGCTTGAGAGCGGTGACGGTGCGCGAACGCACGCGGCGGCTGCGAGCCAGATGACGCATGTGCCGACGCACGCGCCGGGTCTCCACAACTTTACGTTGCTTGCGAGTCGGAGTCAGCGTGCGGTTCGTGATGGTGGCGGCAACTCCAGCCTGGGCCAGCAGGACAATGGAGGCAAAGAAGACGACGAGGCGCGCACGGGCAGAACTTTTAACGGTCAAGAACCCTTACCCACTTCCCCGGAATTAACAGCTACTTAGATTGCAAGAACCCGTCTGCCGTTCCTAAGTTGGCGCAAGTTCCTGCAATTTTTCGATCTTACGGTAGTGGGGGAAAGTTAATCAATGGGAAATAACGAAGTAGGCAACAGGTCACGTTTTAGCGTAAGTAGCTGGCCTAGCAACAACTTAGCTGTTTATTGTTTGCAGACCTACGCCTTTGGTAATGACTGCTGTGGTTACCCGGACGATCTTACTTAATCGTGATCGACAGCAATTGTCCGCCAGAAACCACGAAATCGAGCGGTGGCGTTGCGATCTCGCTGACCGATGATTCGCCAAGCACGGTCATGTCCTGAGTGCCGCGCATTCCATCCATCACGTTCATCACGGAAAGAGGCAGCGCTGGCATGACTTTGTCGGCGACCATAGCCTGAGGATCTTCGTCAAGCACGGAGACGTATACGCGATTGTTGACGTGTTGCTTGTTCAGAATGCCGATGGTCGACGCGAGGTCGAGTTTTTGCGCGCCGGATGAGCCGCGGCTGACCCGGTCGAGCACTTCCCCATCGCTGACCAAAACATGGAGCGTCGAACCTTTGGAGGCTGAGAGTGGAATGCGAATGGGAACGTGTTCGATGACTGCATCACCGCGATAAGGACGCAGCAGAACTTCAACGTTGATCTCGTCGCCTGGACGGGCTTCGCTGAGATCGGTGCGAGCACTCTCGAGACGTGCCCAACGGCGTTCGTTGGTCACCTCGAAATCGAGGTTCAAGCCTTTGATCTCTGGCGTGCTGTAGGGATTGTCATAGATGCGGCCGAAGTGCTCACCTACAGAACCGGCGGCCAGCATGGCAGCGGGCTGCATGCCATCGGCACTCGAAAACATGTCTTGCAGTTTTACAACCGGAAAACCCTCGACGTTGATGGCGCCCTTCATTGCGTACGTGGTCTCGTCGCCGTACTCATTTACGCCATGCAGCGCGTTGTAGACCGTCGTAGAAATCGCGACCGGGCTGAGGCGGGCGTTATTCAGCACATCGTAATGAAATACTTTTGGTGCGGTGCCGCCGTGAATGGTGAGCGTCACCGGAATCATTTCGGGTTTCTTGCCGAACTCGCCCAGAATCCCGGTGTGACGGTCCTGCACAAATGTGCCGACGGTCTCAGTGGCATTCACGATCTTGAAAGCATTCAGCGGGGACGGCAGAGTTGCCAATACTTCGGCCTTGGTCATCGGCAGGTCGATCATGCCGAACTGCAAGAGCGGGTGTCCGCAGGCAAGCAGATGCTCAGCATCGATATAGGTCACGGTACAGGTTGCGGCAATGTTCATATCGCCACGCACCAGCACCGCGCTTACTGCGGAGCCCGGCAGAAGCGGGTCAGGTTGCGCCACATCGGATGCGGAACCAACTCCCATGACCGGCACAACACCCTGGGATGCGAATTGCGGCGCAAACTTTTGAACTGCATCTTCGGTGAATCCGCTAAACACCAACGGCGTCTCAATGGGTTTTAAGTAATTGGCAAAACTCTGAGTTGTGTTAGACGGCAACCCTGGCCCAGAGGTCTTTGCTGCCAAAGCAGGAACCGACCTTACCTGCACGGGAACGCTGGTAGGGGTGCTGTCGATGGCGCTGATCTCGAGCATTTCAGAGATAGGTGTAACGCCGGCAATTGGCTCCTTGGAAAATTCGCCGATGCGGAAGGCCACCGCTCCCGCGAGTTTGCCATTGATATAAACCGGGCTGCCGCTCATCCCGGCAACTACGCCGGTGTATTCTGCTTTGGCGCCGCCGAGGCGAACCAGGATTATGTCGCCCTTCGGTCCATTGGCATTTTTGAGAATGCCAAGTACCTCGACGTCCATAGCCTCAGGCTTTGTACCCTGAAACACGGTGTAGGCCACGCCGTGCATCCCCGCGTGAATCTGGTTCACAGGGATTGTCTCGATAGACTTCGCCGTTTGCGCGTAAGTACCTTGGGCGAGGGTCAAGAAGGAGAGTACAACTGAATACACTACTACCGGGAGGCCAGCTAGTCTCATTATGTCCCGCCGGGACAGGCCTAAGGCAAGTCCCTGAACTGAAAATTACTTCGCCGTAATCCTTTTGCCGGGAGGAGAAATCATTTCGGCAAAACACCCAATCGCGAAGATATGGCGTCTATACTAGCATAGGAGTTTCCACGAGGCGCCTAATGTTTTCCACGACTTATCCGCAGAAATTCACGCGAAATGCACAATTCTGCGCAAAATTGTTATGTTTTTTGCTTGTATTGACGTTGGTAAGCGGGTCAGCACCCGCGCAGTCGACTTCCGGGCAGTCTTCAAATACTCAGAATCCAGGCGCTCAGCAGAACCCCAACCAGCAGGAGGTCCCACCCGAAGCTGGCGGGCCAAATAGCGATACCGGGCCCTATGCCATTCCAAAGAAAGGCGAGGCGGAGCCGCCACCTCCGGCACCTGAGCGGCCGAAAAAGACTCCGGGAATGCCGGACTACTCCATTCGTGTGGATGTGCCGCTAGTGACCGTGCCGGTGATGGTCACTACTAAGAATGGGCAGTTCATCTCGACCTTAAAGAAGGAAAATTTTCGCGTATTCGAGGATGGGGCCCAACAAACCATCGCCGATTTCAAGGTCGAAGACGCACCCATTACGGCGGTGATGCTGATCGAGTTTGCCTCAACCTGGTGGGTTCTGGAGCTACAGGCACTTCAGGCTTCGTACATCTTTGCGAACACGCTTAAGAAGGATGATTGGGTGGCCGCGATCAGCTATGACATGAGACCCGATATCCTCGTGGATTTCACCCAGGACAAGAATGCGATCATGGCCGGGCTGAACACCCTGCGAATGCCTGGCTTCTCTGAAACCAATTTATTCGACTCTTTGTATGACACATTGGATCGGCTGGACCGGATTGAGGGACACAAGTACGTGGTCCTGATCAGCACCGGCATTGATACGTTTAGCAAATTGAATTTGGATCAGATCACGAAAAAAGTGAAGAGCACGCATGACATAACTATCTTCCCGATCAGCATCGGCTGGTACGCTCGCGAATATTGCGAAACCCACGGTTGCACCGGTATGTCGCACGGTATTGCCAGCATGGGCATGCAACAAATCGATTGGCTGCAGGCCGATAATCAGATGCAAACCTTCGCCAAATTAACAGGCGGTCGCTTTTATCAGCCTAGATTTGAGGGCGACATAGTAGACGCCTTTAAGGATATTGCAGGGGACATTCGGCACCAATACATGATCGCGTATCATCCCACCAACCCCAAGCTCGATGGAACTTATCGCAAGCTCAGAGTGGAAGTAGTGAGCGATGATGGAAAGCCGCTGAAGGTCCAAGATCAGAAACACAAGGATGTGAAGTATCAGGTCATTGCTCGCGAGGGTTACACGGCGAAGCATACGGTGGATTAGATATTCGATTGTCTGGTTTCGACGGACTCACATCGTTCCGTCACCATTTTTTTTAAGACGGACGAGGGCGCGCGTCACTTATGACCAACGTTTATTGAGCGAGTCGATCCAACACAAAGAAAACTGCCACTCCCAGCAAGACCACCATTGCCATCTTCCCACCCGGCTCGCGGTTTACTTCCGGCATCAGGTCTGAAGCAGCCACATATATCGTTACTCCGCCCGAGAGCGGCAGACCTATGCCGACGTGGTGCTTCAATAGCGCCATGGTCAGGACTCCTGCGAAGGTCGCGCCACCTAATAAGACCGAAGCGCCCCAGGCGATGCGCCTGCTGCGGCCGCTGGCCAGCATCACCGACGCCACGGTGAAGCCTTCGGGAATCTTGTGCAGGAATATCGCGACAAAAATCACCCATCCCAGCCGGTTCGAGATGATGAAGCCGGATGCGATCGCGATTCCGTCGAAAAAGGTGTGAATCGTCAAGCCGAGCAGGACGGAGAGGCCTTTGTGCGCGGCCACAAACTGATCGTGATGAGTTTCTTCTCCAAAATGGAAATGGGGTGTGACGGTGTGCTCGAAGAAGTGAATGATGAGATAACCAATAAGGACAAGCAGCGCCGCGCTTCTACCTCGAAGCTCAAGGCTCTCGGGAATTATTTCTATTACGGCAGTGGCGAGCATAAAGCCGGCGCCGAGTGCGACAAAATATCTCAGATAGGAACGGTCCCAATGTTTCTGAACGATGATGGTGCCACCGAAAACATTCGCGGCGGCCGCGGTCGACCCGAGCAGTAAGCTGAGCAGAATGGGGTGCATCAAGAGTGGGAAATGATACCAGAGGAGCAGGCATGAGCCATCGGTCGTGTATCGCTGACGGATTATCGTTCGTTGTTGCGCCGTTGCTGCCCTATTTTTGATTAGCTGTCATTCCGAAGACCTTCAGCTCTGAGGGCTAGAGAACAATTCTGCGGCGCATTGGTCGACGGGTGATATGGCGAGTTAATACCAACAATCCGAAGAACCACCCTAAGCCCACTGCTCTGTTTCGTGTAGTTCGCGACTAAGGCCAGCAACCTTCGTCCGGTGCAAGAAATCTCAGTAGCGGCTGAACCCAGCCCCGGAGTGATTTCCATGTCAAAGTCTATTAGCTCATTTTGTGTTTGCCTTTTTACCCTAACGGTTGTCTTATTCCTGTCCAACGCTTACGCCCAAACTCAGCAAGCGTCGTGCACCTTTCACACTTTCAGTCTGACGCAAAGTCCACAGATGATCACGGTGACTGGTGTGAACGACTACGGTACCGTAGTTGGCTATGCGGATTTCGGAGAAGGTGCAAGTCGTCAGACAAAAGCTTTCATCCACTATTCGGGCGGTGGCACTAATTACTGGCTGCCTTCAGGCGCTAAGAACAGCGCCTTCGGTGGCCGCAATGATGCTGGCGTGACCACAGGCGCGTACAGTGATTCGTCAAATCACACGCATGCCTTTTTATTGAAGGGTTCAACACTCACTCCCATCGTGAGGCCATATGGCGCCGGCCCTGCTGGAATTAACAAGTACAACAGCGTAGTCGGGACTTACGTTGACAGTAACGGGAATCCGCATGGATTTAAGCGGTATAGCGACGGAAATGTTATTCACCTCACGTATCCAGGAGGACTAGGGACTCGTGCCTACGGGATCAACGATAGCAGTACGATCGTCGGTTTTTACAATGGCACAGACAGCGCCGAGCACGGCTTCATTTACAAGAGCGGCCAGTGGGCATCGTTGCAGTTCCCCAATGCAACACAATCCACAGAGCTATATGGGATCAGCAACTCCAACGTGATTGTGGGGCAAGGGGAGGCGCACGGCTACATGTACAAGGACGGTATCTTCAAAGAAATCGCGGTACCGGGCTCATCAGAAACCCAGGTCCGGGCCATCGCTCCGGGTGGACTGATCGCCGGCATGGCGGACCTTACCCACGGATTCGTGGCGTCATGCCAGTAGCAGAAGTATGAAAAGTGATAATTGATGATGCAGGACGCCATATTACTCATTGACCTAAACGCGCCCCCAATGAGTGATATGGCGATGTCCAAACAGCCTCGATGAGTGAAATGGCGATTTTTATAGCGTGGGGTTTGGTTGTGTGGAACGCGAATGTCAATCGCCGATTCCCTCCCATTTCAAGATCCGAATGCCTTTTTCATTTAGAAAGGCTTTGAACTGCGCGTTCGGATAGCGCCCAAGGCGAGGTGCGCTCGATCTAAGGATGCAGTTTGTCCAACTGCCTATCACCGAACATCCTCCGTTCGCCCGCTCATGTGTAGCACGCTCGGCGGTAGCGCGGCACGCAGGCATGCCGTAAGCGTCAGACTTTGGCAAGGCTCCAGTCTCGGCAAACCGGATTTCTTGTGCTCCCAACCACAATTGCAATCTGAGTTGCCGTCTGAGGTAAGCGACAACGGGCGATAATTGGGGCGGATAGGTTTCGCTGTCCAGTTGATCGCTCACTCGGCGAGTGCTTTCCAAGTCCTTCTTCATTCGTGTGGCGGCACTTTTATCACAGCCGGAAAGGCTGACGCCAGCAGAGTAGTAACCGCTTCGAGCGAATTTCATCCAATGCTCGACGTCTTTCTCTGACGCGCGGCTCTGGTCGAATGAAACAAGGTAATATTGCTCTGTCTCGTCGGGCGGCACACGTATAGCGATCCGCTGGGCCTCAACGAGTTGGGCAGCCGCCAACGCAATGGTCATCAATGCGAATTTCACACTGCGATTGTAGGGCCGTTTTGATAGCCGTCGCAATTGTCGCCATCAGGCGTTATCACTCAATGAGTGATAAAGAGACGTAACGCTAATTACGTATTTTTAGTCGGGCAGCTCGGTTCCTCATGTGCAGATAGTCGCAGCATTTGCTCGACCGTGGATTGTGCTTGGGAATCCTCACCTAATCTTTACCGCTAAGTCCGCTTATGACAGAATACCCGTCCACGATGGCGAGCAAATCACTAGTGGTGTTGCTTCTTTTGCTGGTCCCCTACGGTGGATGGGGGCAGGAGTGGCGATCCTATGGAGGTGATCCCGGGGCAACGCGATTCTCTCCCCTGCAGCAGATTAACCGTGAAAACGTTAGTGCTCTGAAACGCGCATGGACGTACCACACCGGCGAAGTGAATCGGCAAAACGAGACGGACCGTCATCAAATTGCTCCATTTGAAACGACACCGCTAGTAGTGGATGGAATACTTTATCTCTCAACGCCTTCGAACCGTGTGATCGCGTTGGATGCCGAAACAGGTAGAGAAATTTGGCAGTTTGATCCACAAGCGGGCCGCGCCAAACGAAGATTTTTTCAGCACCGCGGCGTTGCTTACTGGCAGAGCGAAACAGGAGATGATCGCCGCATCCTTTACGGGACCTTCGATGGACGCATGA
>QHZX01000445.1 GCA_003224835.1 Acidobacteriota bacterium
CTTCTCCCTGAGAAGATCAATGAGAAGACCACAGTTTATGCCGTATTTGCTATCGAGTAACGAGGGGCGTCAACTAATTGAATACCGGTTCGACTGAGTTGTTGTTGAATGTGCTAGTCCGACTGTTGATAAATCTCCATATCACTCATTGACCGGTTGTGACCGCCTGCTCTCGTCGGCAATCCGCTCGTTCTTTTTCTGGCTTGCGTCCCATTGGCGACGATGCTGGTTGTGCAGGTGCGCATCAAACTGCTTGACCAAGTCTTCCTTGAACTCCATAACCTCGGGTAGGACGTAGAATCTCTCGCCGCAAACCGAGCATTCCGCCTTATGGAAAAGTCCAGAAGGAGAGTGGAGCAAGCGCAGATTTGCTTTAGGCATGGCGTTATGATTTCACGTAGACGGAGATTGTTGTTTGAATATCTCTATATCACTCATTGACCCCAGAGAGTCAGCGCCGCACCGCAGTCTCTTAAATCCAGCGACCGACACGGTCGCAGTATTGAGTGTAACCTTCTCCGAAAACTGCCCGAAGTTTCGTTTCCTCGACAGGAATCACAATCCAGTTAACGTACGCAACCACAAATAGAAGCGGAATGAGAGGTGCGATTTCCACCAGCATACCCATCTCGCCCAGATACGCAACCGTCAGTCCGACGTACATGGGGTTCCTGGTAAATCGATATGGTCCTCGCGTAACCAGAGTTCTCGAAGCCTCCCCAGGCGTGGTGGTCGTGCGTGCCATGTGGAACAACACGAGTCCCCACCCGGCAATGACGCAGCCAACTCCGAACAGGACCATTCCAGAAACAGAAACGACGTGCGTCATTCTTACAGAGAGATATGGACGTGGAAGAATAGCGTGTTGCAGCCCGATGCCTAAAAAATATCCCAAAACGAAAACCCATGGCACCGGAACCTTTAGCAGGAGCCGTGAGAGTGTTGATAGCTTGATCGCTGTCGCTGCTGAAGTCTGGCTCATGTTGCGAGGAGAGTATAGCTCGGCCCCCTCGCGTTTCGCGATCCGATTCACTTTATGGGCAAGGCAATCGCGCTTATGGTCGAAAACCGCCATATCACTAATTGACATGGAAAAAGGCGAATGGAAGGCGCAATCGTGTGATAACGCCTGATTACGTCAATCGACAGGGAATTTACTCCAGCGGAGTAATTGGATGCTCTGGCTGTTTTTCAAATTGCAGCCACGACTCCGCGAAGCGCTTGGAAGGGAGCCAGCCCGCATCTTTTATGTCAGATACGGAAGGACGCTTTCCGTAAGGCTCAATCCAGGCTTCCGAGACATTCCAGACCGGGTCCTTCCAACTGTCTCGAACAGCGCTCATTTGAATCCGAATGAAGCCATCCCATCCCTTGGACTCGTCAACCCGAGCGAGTGATTTCTGCGCTGCTGTCGGAGCACGTTCGCGGAGAACATCCGTTAGCCAGAGCAATACAATTGGAGTCATATTCGCAACACAGCAATGCGGCACTCGGTTCTGAACGGCGAACGTTAGCGGCGCATTCCGTTTTCGATGACGCTGGAAATATTCGTACGGACGCCCGGTGCCAGATATCTTGTCTGCCCCATTGGCAATGATCAGTTGCGGAATATCCAGCGCCTTGTCCGGAAGTTCAATCGTGTCCATTCCTAACGGATCATATTGACTCGGCGCATACTCGATCACGGCAACAATTCTTTCCGGCACGTAGGCCGTCATACGCGCAACAAGTGAACCAGCGCCAGAAAAGCCCAACAAGATGAGTTTGCTCCATGCCAGTTCTGGATGGTGTGTATTCTTAGCAAGTTGATTCAATGCAGTGAGTAGCGCCCGGCCCACGCCGTGCTCCGGCACGACATCCATATCTTCCCGTTCTTTGGAGCGGCAGTGCTGTGCCAGCATCAGGGCCATACGCTGCTTTGCGACGAACGCAGTCACATCAGGGTCGAAGTACAAGTTTCCGAACTGCCACCCTCGCTCGAACACGACCAGCACGGCGGACACTGGGTACTCCGCCCTCGGTATGGTGAGTTGGTATTCGCAATTGCCTTGCACATTGTCATCTGGCCGCGGCACCACATAGGTTCGGTATTGCAGCGTTCGAGCCGAACAAGGGATGGTAATTGTGGCGAGGTACAGTGCCGCGACGATAATACTTGCGAACGCACTGTCCCGCCTTCGCTTCAATTTTCGCAGCTCTCTGGTGTGAGCATCATGCACATTCTAGATGAGGAGGATGGCGGTCCGGTTCGACAGTTGGCGATAAATCCCCATGTCACTCATCATCGGGTCAATCCGTGATAACGCCTGTTCTCCTAGATCCTACCCACCCATCCCAGTGGCTCAACTTTTATGAGAAACCGATACAGAGCGTTACGGCAGACTTGCGAATGCCGATCAAGGCCCCGCACGAGCTTGGCCCAAGGACCTTGCGGAACTTTGCTCCTTAAATATCATTGCGCAGGTCACCCCAGAAGTTTTCAGGCTTTTCAAGGAACGC
>QHZX01000247.1 GCA_003224835.1 Acidobacteriota bacterium
AGCGCAAGCGATGGGGGCGAATTATTACTTTGACTTCGATCTCTACCAAACAGCCGGTGCCCGACCTCGTACTCTCAAATGCGGTGCGAGCCGGAGTGGTCGGCCTGGTGAAGAGCCTGGCTAATGAATTCGGCAAAGATGGAATTCTGGTGAACAACGTCGGCCCGGGTTACACCGGAACTGATCGATTGAAGGAATTGGCGCGCGCCAGGTCGGCGTCACAGAATAAGAGTGAAGAAGAAATCTTTGCCGCATGGGCCAGTGATTCCGCATTGAAAAGGATCGCCGAGCCTAAAGAAGTTGCGGACACGATCGTTTGGCTGGCGTCGGAACGCGCGTCATACATTACTGGGCAGACGATATTAGTGGATGGAGGAGCTTACAAGGGATTATGAGCGCAGCGAAAAAGAAAAGTGGTTTGCGAAAATCTGCAAAAGCAAAAGCTAGAACTGCGAAACCAAAAGCGTTGAAGAACACAGTGGCCAATCTCGATGCGACCGCCACCCTGAAATATCTCTCGTGGAACGATGTTGAAGTCGAGGCCATGAATCCGCTTCTGGGTAGGCAATTGATTGTTGGTCATCAGGTAATGTTGGCGCGAGTGTTGTTGAAAAAAGGATGCATTGTCCCTCTGCACAGTCACATCAACGAACAGCTCAGTTACATTCTGGAAGGTGCGCTGAAGTTTTATATCGATGGAAAAGAAATTGTGGTGCGTGCCGGCGAAGTGCTTACCATCCCGCCAAATATGCCTCATAAAGCTGAGGCCATGGAAGACACGGTTGATCTCGACGTCTTCAATCCCCCGCGCGCTGACTGGATCAACAAAACCGATAGCTATCTGCGGAAGTAAAGCAGCACGTCAAATCACTTAACACCCTAACCTTAGAAGCTCGCGTACGCCTGTTTCCTGATGGGAGCTAAGGTGTTCCTGCGGCTTGGCGTCATTTAACAGACACTCAAGCAACCGGCTATTCGCGTCTCTTCCTCTAATCGAGCAGTTTCGAAGGAGGATTGAAGTGTCATTACAAAAGTTAAAAATTGTCATGTCTGTTATAGGATCAGCAGTTCTCGCCTCTGCTACAACTCCTGTGGTGACGGTCACGTCGCCGGGAAGCGGCGCCAGCGTGGGATCTCCAGTTAACTATGTTGCTTCCGCCACCACTGCATGCGCAAAAGGAATCTCCGCCATGCGGATTTATACCGCTTCTGGAGTGAATGCTTACACTATCAACGCAAATAAGCTGAATACGAATATTAATCTTCCTGTTGGCTCTTATAGTACTGTGGTTCAAGCGTGGGACAACTGTGGCGGAGTCGGTAAGACCACAGTGAATATCACAGTTTCAAAAATCAACTTAGCCCCTCCAAAGTTTCTTTACGCGACTGAGTACAAAGCTGGAAGAATTGCGGAGTACAAGGTCAATCCTTTGACAGGTTCTCTCAGTGCTACAAGCCAGGGTTCTGCAGCGGCGCATTCAGGTCCAGTTGATATGGCTTCCGACCACTGGGGCAATCGCCTTTATGTCGCGAACTCCGGATCCCGCAATCTCGACGGTTACGTTATAAGTCGCAGCAGCGGGAACCTGACAAAGGTCCCGGGATCACCGTTTGCGCTGCCGGGAATTGGTCTTCGGGTTGTGGTGCATCCATCTGCACATTTTGTTTATGCGACCAGCAACGACTCGAGTTCCGCTGGGCATATCAGCGCTTATAAAGTGCAGAGCAATGGCTCACTCACTCCAGTGCCCGGCAGCCCATTTGCTGAGAATTCTGGAACAGAAGGTGCAATAGCTGTGCATCCTAACGGGAAGTACCTTTACGCAGCGGTCAACCTGCCCGGCTTTGTAGGGGCGGTCGCGGTTTACGATATAAACGAGGTAAATGGCGCCTTGACCCCGGTACCCGGCAGCCCGTTTGCAGTGCCCACGTACGCTGGTTGCAATCAGTTTTGTCGTCCTCAGCCAGCGGATCTTCAGGTGGATCCCACCGGCCACTTTCTCTATGCCGCGCAAAGTGCGCAAGACTCGATCGCAGCTTTCAAAATCGATCAGTCGACCGGTACGCTCACCAATCTTCCTGGGTCGCCGTATCCTGACGGAAGCTTCAACACCGACAGTACGCCGAAGGACCCGATGAGACTCAGCATTGACCCGAATGGAAAATTCATCTACACAGCCGATGACGAAGGAGAATCCTTGTCTGTGTGGGGCGTGAACAAAACCACGGGCGTCCCGACTTTCCGGGCGTCTCTGCAGCCGTGCACTGATCCCAACGTGCCGGGGATTTTGGTCCCCTACTCGGTATCGGTCGATCCTTCTGGTTCGTTTGTATACACCCAAGGACATCAAACTAATGGTTGCAATATACCGACCGGAACGAAAGGCGTTATGGCTGGATTCTCAGCCGATCAGGGCAGTGGCTTTTTATTTTCGGTACCCGGCAATCCGTTCGTCAACCCGAACTTAAATAGCACCACCATCAGCCGAGAAAGCGTGGTGGTTACCCGATAGCCGGTCTCTACCATGGGCGCCTAACGCAAGTTAAGGCGCCCTTTTTCTTCTCGCTATTTGTAACCCGGGTGGACACTGCCCTCCCGCCCTGCTCTGTTATTCTTTATCTTTCGCCTAAATTTCATTAGTTATTGATGCGAATGGCCGAACCGGCAATTCAAACTCGTCGGAGTGTCTCGGAACTGCGCTGCATCGGCTGCGGCATGACAGCCCTGCCCGATCGCTTCCGTTGCGAGCATTGTCGGGATTTGCTGGAGATTATTTATCCCGGGTGGGAGGAGCGTGGTCCAAAGGGACTGACCGCGGCTGCTCTAAAAAAGCTGTGGCGAGACAGGCGTTTGTCGCTCGATTCTATTGATCAGAGCGGCGTGTGGCGGTTTCGCGAAATTCTTCCCGAAATTCCTCAGCCGCAGATCATCACCATCAAGGAAGGGAACACTCCCGTTTATGAACTTTCGCATTGCGCGCGCAGCGCCGGAGTCGCACAGCTCTTAGCCAAGCATCAGGGAATGAATCCCACGGGGTCGTTCAAAGATACGGGGATGACCGTGGCTGCATCATTCGCCCGACAAGCCGGTTACAGATGGGTGGCGTGCGCTTCTACGGGAAATACTTCAGCATCTATGGCCGCATACGCCGCTCGCGGCGGGCTGCATAGTTTAGTGCTGATTCCGGACGGGAAAATTTCTTGGAGCAAATTGTCGCAGTCGCTCGACTACGGAGCGATCACTTGCCAACTCAAAACTGATTTCGATGGCTGTGTTCGCGTTCTGAATGAAGTGGTTGAGCGAATGCCGGTCTATCTGCTGAACTCCGTCAACCCCTATCGCGTGGAAGGACAAAAGACTGCCGCGTTCGAACTGCTCGAACAACTTGACTGGCAACCTCCGGACCACATTATTGTGCCGGGCGGAAACCTGGCGAACTCATCCGCAATCGGAAAAGCGCTGCGAGAGATGAAGCAGCTGGGATTTATTTCGCGACTGCCGAAGATCTCGGTGATTCAGGCGGAAGGCGCGAATCCGCTGGTACGGACCATTCGCGAGAATGGCGGAGAAAGGCTTGTTCCCGTTCATGCCGAGACTATGGCGACCGCGATTCGAATTGGCAACCCGGCTTCGTGGAAGAAAGCCTTACGCGTGATCACCGAAAGTGAAGGCACGGTCGAGCAGGTGAGCGAAATTGAGATTGCTATCGCGAAAGCCGAAATAGGCGCTGAAGGTGTTGGTTGTGAGCCGGCGTCCGCCGTTACTTTGGCCGGGCTGAAAAAATTGGTAAAGAGTGGATTTGTGAAACGGGACGAATTCGTCGTTCTCGTACTTACGGGGCATGTTCTAAAAGACTCAGAATTCACCTTAAAATTTCATCGCGGAGATCTGTTTTTGGGCGCGCATGAATCCGAAGATGTCGCTTTAAAAATTCATCAACGAGCGCCGCTGGTTTTGGAACCGAGCGTCGATGCAGTCATTGAATTACTGCGCTCCGCCGAGAAGTGAGTTCTTCCTCCGTACACGAGTTTTGAAATGCCGAGACACCGACAAATAGCCAGAGATGAAAGAATTCAACCTCACCCTTCCGGCAACCTCCGCTAACTTAGGCCCGGCGTTCGATACGGCTGCGCTGGCACTTAACTTATCGATGCGCATTCATGCCGTGAAAGCAAGACAGGATTCAATCGCTGCAAGTGGACACGACCATGAAATTTGCGGACGGATCGAGAACCACCTGATCCTGACTACATACCGCGAAGTGCTTCAGGCAGAAATGAAGCCCGCCATCCCGCTCTCGCTCACAATAGAAAACGAATTTCCTATTGGGAAGGGTTGCGGCTCATCTGCCGCGGCACGGCTTGCGGGCATTGCGCTGGCGGTGCACTTCGGAAAGCTGCGATGGAGCAGCAGTCGAATTATCGGAGAAGCGTCGCGCCGTGAACGTCATTCCGACAACGCCGCTGCTTGCTGGTTGGGAGGCGTGACCGTATCGCGCATGCTTCGCGATGGGGAAGCCCAAGTCGCGCGTTTTTCTCCAAAGGGAAAATGGCCGTTGCTGCTGGCGATTCCCGATGAGACTCTGCCCACGGAAAAGGCCCGTGAGGTCTTACCGCGGCACTACTCACGACATGATGTCGTAAGCAATATTCAAAACTCGATGTTGTTATTGGCCGCTCTCTTCCAAGGTGACCGGGAGATGCTGGCTTCGGCGTTGAATGATCGAGTTCATCAGCCGTATCGGGCGCAGCTTTGCCCGCTGTTGCCGGCACTGCAGGATTTTCCGAAGGGGAAGGGAATTCTTGGCGCAGTTTTAAGCGGAGCTGGACCATCTGTCCTCATGTTCCTCGATGCCAGCAATGATTCTGGGGAGATTATGGCGAGGGTCGCGGCTCACTTGAAGGAGAGAGGAATGACCGCCGAACTCGTACTCACCTCTATTGCCAAGCGGGGAGGAGAAGATTCATTGCTGCAGGGGCCGGGCTGAGTCCTTCAGCGGGCGTGGTGATTTTCCAAGACTTCGTCGAGAGCCTCAAGCAATCGCCGTGCCCGTTTCGACGAGTCTGAGATGCCGCCATCGAGATTCGCTTTAAGGAGATGGTACTCGTCAGCAATGTTTAAGGCCGCCAGAACCGCGAGCCGTGAACTGTCTACCGTGTGAGTCTGATCGGCAACCGCGCGCATCTTGCCATCCACATATTCAGCCAGTTTCAGGATGTACTCGGGGTTGGTGCCGCGTAAGTTGTAGGCCTGGTCAAATATCTCGACGCGCACACTAGTATTGCTGGTGTCCTGAATGGGCGGATGCTTGGTGGCTGTTGCCATATTCTGCTCTGCGAATTCAGCTTGCCGCTTGCTCTTGCGTCATATGGTCAATGTGCGACAGCATCTTTTCGACCCGGGCGCGAATTTCTTCACGCTCTTTTCGCAAACCGACCGATTCGCGTCGCAAGCCTTCGACTTCTTCTTCCCGTTCCTCAAGTTGCTCGCGCAAACGCTTTACGTCACGTTCGGCGGTGGCACGCGCTTCCTGAGCTGACTTGTACAGCTCAATAGTGCGATAGATTTTGTCTTCGAGGGCCTGAAAATCGTCGGCCGGAACCTGCGTGGATACCTCTTCCGCCATTCTTAAGGTCATGATTGCCAATTCCTGAGGAGAAAAAGTTGAACTCTTGAGCGCAGTATACTCCAGAACTCCTGTGGGAAAGCTCAGGAAATCGAGGGTTGGTACCGCCGAGTGTTGCTCAATTTTTGAGTTATGACCATGCACAGCCCCAAACGGTTGGCCCGCATCTACTGGGTGTCCGACTAGGAGGCTGTATGGCGGAAGGCCCGAAAATTACTCCGGATGAGTTGAAGCAAAGGATGCAAGCTGGCGAGGATTTCACGGTCATCGATGTGCGCAATCCGACAGCCTGGACGGAATCGGATGTGAAGGCAAGAGACGCCATTCGCATGACGCTGGATAACTTCGAGCAGTATTTGCCGAGAATCCCTAAAGGCAAGCCGATTGTGACGTATTGCACTTGACCCGGGGAAGGCTCAAGCGCCAGTTTGGCGCGAGAACTTCAGCAACGCGGATACGACCAGGTCTGGGCCGTTGTGGGCGGATTCGATGCCTGGCAAAAAGCCGGACTGCCGGTGGACAGAAAGGAGAGAGCTGCGGCCTAGTTAGATCTTTTCCGAAGCTCACCCGTGATCGCGCTCAGAAGCCTGCTGGCCGCTCGTTCACAACTGCAAAAGCGTTTTCTAGCGCTATCCCTGCCTGCCCCAGCATTCCTTCATCGAATAAACGTCCGATCAGAGTTACGCCGTGAGGCACTCGCCTAGGCGATGAAAATTTAGGCAAGGGATGATTTGGGTCAGGCGCCCAGTCGCTTCGTGCTTCGGACACTTCCACGAAACCCGCTCGCAAAGTCAGTGATGGATGGCCAGTGAAATTTGTAATTGTCAGCATCTCGTCCCGCAAAGACGGCACCAGCAACAGATCCACTTCTGAAAATACCCGCGCCATTTCCTGGGCGACCTTGCGGCGGAAGCGATCCGTTTGAACGAAATCTACTGCGGAAAGGAATCGCGATTGGCGAAAGACATTTGGCCATGCGTCCGGCACCTGCACCTTGAGCTGATCGACCTCATGGTTAAGAGTGATCTCCTCGAATGCTGCCGCGGCCTCGGCGAAGAGTATGAGATCAAGTGAATCGTACGGCCAGTCGGGTATCGAGACTTCAACTGGGACCATGCCCAACTTCTTCACGGTTTCGAGGGCAGCGCGATCCACTTCGGTTGCGGGCGATTCCGCCATCCATTTGGGGAAATAACCCACGCGTAAACCTTTAACGTTTGCGCCAGCCTCGAAACTCAGCTTGCCGGGCATGCTGGCAAGATCGCCGGGATCAGGGCCAGAAATTGCGTGAAGGACGAGCATTGCGTCTTCGACGGTGCGAGTCATGGGGCCAAGTTTGTCCAAGGACCAACACAGGGTCATCGCTCCGGTGCGTGGCACGCGGCCGTAGGTAGGGCGCAAGCCGGTGACGCCACAGCGCATGCTCGGCCCGACGATGCTTCCGCCGGTCTCGCTTCCGATCGCAAATCCGAGCAATCCGGCCGCGGTCGAAGCCCCCGGGCCGGCGCTTGAGCCCGAGGATCCCTCTTCAAGCAGCCAGGGGTTCATAGTTTGCCCGCCAAACCAGATGTCGTTCAAGGCCAGCGCGCCGAGACTCAGCTTTGCGACCAGGACGGCACCGGCTTCTTGCAGGCGTTTCACAACTACAGCATCATCGGCGGGCACGCGATTTCTGAAAGGCTCCGCTCCGTAGGTGGTTGGAATCCCAGCAGTGTCGAGAAGGTCTTTCGCTCCCCAGGGAATACCGTGGAGCGGCCCGCGATTTTTTCCTGCCGCGAGTTCTGAATCGGCCCGCTTGGCCTGTGCCAGCGCAGATTCTCGCAACAGAGTGATTACGCAGCGCAGTTTGGGATCGTAACGCTGCAGCCGCTCCAGGTAGATATTGGTGAGCCGCTCAGAAGTGAGCTTTCGTGTCTCGATCCAGCGGGAGAGTTTTGTCACCGGCGCAAATGCAATGTCTTCGTCGCGTGACGGGAGCGGGCCAGGATCAGCTTTGCTGCGAATAAATCGATCGCGGTCAGGTCCGGATTTTTGTCCGGGAAGTATCGGGTCCCACCGCATCGCTGGCGCGAGTGCCGGTTCGAGGGCGACTCTTCGTGGACCGGTACGTCGTTCATAAAGCGCAGCCAGATTGCTGCGCCAACTCTTCGCAGCGATTTCACGCTCAGCATCCGCAAGCTCGATTTGAACCAGCTTCTCAGCTTCGGTGAAGGTCGCCGGTGTAACTTCCGGTCCAACCTGCGGCCCGGTTCCGAATGCCGGAGGCGTTCCCGGAGGCGGTTCAGTGGTCTGTGCGGCAGCGCCAACTGCAGCCGCTCCCAGCAAACCTGCTGACGCATGAATCAGAAACTGACGACGTGACCTGGACATGAGCTCTCCTCGCAAGGCATTGTAGCTCGGGGATGGTCTCATCTCTGCCTCGTGATGAACCAGAAAAAAATCAAAAGCTTTTAACCGCAGAGTTCGCGGAGAAAATCCTTGAGAAAGCTTATGAAAAGAATCTCATGATCCATCCCCTTCGTGTACCTTCGTGACTTTTGTGGTTAACCATTTTGGAGTTTCGGGTGGTCACGGCGCAGCAAGATGCCTTTTTCAAATATGATTACCTGTCCACATTTTTAAATCTTTATTTGCGGAAATCGTTCGTCGAGGCGGCCCCGTGATCCGATCATTTCGCTCTATTTCAATCGCGTTGATATGCGCAGTTTGCGGTTTCGTGCAGTTCGCGTTTGCACAACAATATCCCACAAACTTTTATCAAGAAATGCGCTGGCGGGTGATTGGGCCATTCCGGGGTGGAAGAACCCGCGCAGTCGCCGGTGTTCCCAGCCAACCGAATGTTTTTTACATCGGCGCAGTCGATGGCGGCGTGTGGAAATCGACTGACTATGGACGGACGTGGAACCCAATCTTCGACGGCCAGCCTTCGCAGTCGATTGGGGCAATCGCGGTTTCGCCGTCGAATCCTGAGACTATTTTCGTCGCCAGCGGCGAAGGTTTGCAGCGTCCGGATTTATCTGTTGGAAATGGGATATACAAATCCGTCGATGCCGGCAAAACCTGGACTCACCTTGGACTTCGCGAGGGCCAGCAGATTCCCGCTCTGGCGATCGATCCTCGCGATCCAAACCGGATTTTTGCCGCCGTGCTCGGCCACCCTTATGGAGCGAATCCGGAACGTGGAATTTTCCGCTCGACTGATGGCGGCGCGACGTGGCAGAAGGTCTTATACAAAGACGAAAACACAGGCGGATCGGACGTGGAGATCGATCCCTCGAATCCTGAAATCGTTTACGCGGCGCTATGGCAATCACGGCTCGGGCCATGGGAGGACAACAACGCGTTTGCCGGAACCGGAGGGGGACTTTTCAAATCCACCGACGGCGGAAATACCTGGAAGAAGCTGGCGGGAGGATTACCGGATGACCTGGTGCAGATTAATGTCGCCATCGCGCCCAGCCAGCCAAAGCGTCTCTACGCCACGCTAGCGACGACTAAGCCTTCAGAATATGCAAGCGGCAAGGGACTGGGTTTTTATCGCTCCGATGATGGCGGAGAAAGCTGGACGCAAGTCACGAGTGATCCCCGACCGGCAATGAAGATCGGCGGCGGCGACCTGCCCATTTCAAGAGTTGATCCAAAAAACTCAGACGTCGTTTATAGCGCGAGCATTGTCACCGTTCGCTCGATCGATGGTGGAAAGACCTGGACGTCAATTCGTGGCGCGCCAGGCGGAGACGATTATCAAAACCTGTGGATCAATCCCAATGATCCGAAAATTATTCTGCTGGTTGCGGACCAAGGTGCAATCGTGAGCGTGAACGGCGGCGAGACTTGGAGTTCCTGGTATAACCAGCCCACTGCGCAGATTTATCACGTGAGCGTGATGAATACCTTCCCTTACAAAGTTTGTGGCGGACAACAAGAGAGCGGTTCAGTTTGCATTGCGAGTCGTGGCAACGATGGCGAGATCACGTTCCGCGACTGGCATCCAGTCGGAGTGATCGAATACGGATATGTTGCGCCGGACCCGCTGGATCACGACATCGTGTACGGCGCTGGGCGGAATGAGGTTTCGCGCTTCCATTGGAGCACCGGTCAAGTTGAGAACGTCACGCCTATTCCAATCCGCGACGGTTACCGCGTGGATCGCACCGAGCCAATCATGTTTTCACCGGCTGATCCGCATGTACTTTATTACGCGACCAACGTTCTGTTTGGGGCTAAAGACGGCGGGCATTCGTGGCAGAAAATTAGTCCGGATCTGGCGCGAAAGGACCCCGGAGTTCCGGCTAGCGTTGCAGATCAAGCGGCCCTGAACCCTAAAGCGGTAAAGCAGCGTGGCGCAATTTATTCGCTTGCGCCTTCATTTCACAATGTGAATACCATTTGGGCGGGAACGGACGACGGCTTGGTTTGGATTACCCGGGATGCGGGCAAGAACTGGAAAGACATAACTCCACAGGGTCTGAGTGCCTGGAGCAAAGTTACTCAAATCAGCGCTTCGCATTTTGATGACGAGACTGCATATGCTTCAGTGAGCCGTTTTCGAATCGACGACATGCGGCCCTACGTTTACCGCACTCACGATGGCGGGAAGAGCTGGCGTGAAATTAGCAGCGGATTGCCGGACGATTCTTCCGTGAATACTGTGCGAGAGGATCCCGTTCGCAAAGGCTTACTATTCGCGGGAACAGAAACGGCGGTGTGGGTCTCATTCGATGATGGCGATCACTGGCAGTCACTGCAGTTGAATCTGCCGCACACCTCAATGCGCGACCTGTGGGTACACGACAATGACTTGATTGTTGCCACGCACGGACGCTCTTTCTGGATATTGGACGATATCTCGCCACTGCGGCAACTTAGTTCTACGGCTGCAAATTCTATAACCAGTGGACCTCATCTCTTTACGCCTGAGGCGGCTTACCGCGTGCGCCATGACACAAACACTGATACACCTCTTCCGGCGGATGAACCGGCGGGCGAGAACCCGCCCGATGGCGCAATCATCGATTACTTACTACCGGCTGCGACAACTGGCCCAGCAACGCTGGAAATTCTGGATGCACAAGGAAAGTTAGTACGGCGTTTTTCGAATACCGACAAGCCGGAACCCAGCGCAGAAGAGTTAGAAACGGAATTAATTCCACAGTACTGGTTGCGTCCCGCAAGAGTCCTCTCTTCGGAAGCCGGCATGCACCGCTGGGTTTGGGATCTGCGCTATGCTTCGCCAAATTCAACCATCCACGAGTATCCAATTGCGGCTGTACCGCACGACACCCCGAGAAATCCGCGTGGTCCGCTAGTGACGCCGGGTAAGTACTCTGTGCGGTTAACTGCGAATGGACGGACTCTAACGGCCGAGTTAACGGTAAAAATGGATCCCAGGGTTAAGGCCACGGCTGCAGACTTGCAAAAGCAGCTGCAACTTGAAATCGATGTAGTCTCCGGAATCGGCAAGAGTTCGGAGGCAGTTACGCAGGCGCGCTCCATTCGAGAGCAGATAGCTAAACTTCTTAATACGGCGACTGATCCGCTAAAAGGACAACTGCGTGCGTTAGATGCCAAACTTGCTGGATTGCTGGAAGGAGGCAAGGAGCCTGGAGCTACTGGCAGCAAAATGCCCTCACTTGGCGATATCAACGGGAACTTAGTCGAACTCTACAAACAGGTTGAACACGCGGATGCCGCGCCGACTCAGGCCCAAGTAGAAGCTTCGACCAAGAGTGAAGCTGAGTTAGGGGCGATGCTAACCCATTGGAATCAGCTGAAGAGCAGCGATATTCCCAGTCTGAATCAGCAACTTAAGTCAGCCGGCCTACCTCCGTTGCGATTCGACTTACCACCGCAGCAGCAAGAAGGCGGCCAAGATGAGGAATAAGTCAAAGCAGTAATATGGGCAGTATGCTGTTTTCTATACGGAATGCAGTAGCCAAGATACCTTCAGTCGTCTACAATCTGTGGGCTGTTCATACTTGGGGGAAACAATGTCAAATCTGAACTCCGCGCTCCAGCAACTGAGAGATGAGCGGAAGCAGGCGCAAGCGCAATTAGAAAAGTTGGATCAGGCTATTTTGGTGATTGAAGGATTGTCTGGACGTACTGACACCCGGAGCACAACGAGAGGACGTACGAAGCGAACGCTATCAGTCGCTGCCCGCAGGCGCATCTCTGAAGCGCAGCGCGCACGCTGGGCGCAGAGGAAGAAACAAGCTGGAACTGCGTCATCGACTGGGCCGCGAGCGGTTCCGAGCAGGAAACCGTTGTCGGCTTCAGCACGCCGGCGAATTGCGGCTGCGCAGAGAGCACGCTGGGCAAAGTTCAGATCGCAACAAAAATCGGCAGCTTAGTCGGGAATGTTTAGGGAAGTAGATCTCAGCATCTCGCGCCGACAGAAGGACGACTTAGACGCCAACGCTTTCGTTCTTAGTCGCGTAATGAGAGTCAACATAATCGTCGAGGATACTTATAAATTCCTCGACGATTTTTTCGCCACGAAGAGTGGTCATCAGGCGGCCGTCTACATAAACCGGAGCCTTGGGTTCTTCGAAAGTGCCGGGAAGCGAGATGCCAAGGCTGGCGTGCTTGGATTCGCCGGGGCCGTTCACCACGCATCCCATAACAGCAACTTTCATCTCTTCGACGCCGGAGTAACGCTGTTTCCAGACAGGCATCTGCTTGCGTAAGTAACTCTGGATCTGCTCGGCCATTTCCTGGAAGAAAGTGCTGGTAGTCCGTCCGCAGCCAGGGCAAGCTGTAACTTGCGGAGTGAAGCTGCGGATGCCGAGCGACTGAAGAATCTGCTGCGCCACGCGAACTTCTTCAGCACGGTCGCCGCCCGGAGCCGGGGTAAGTGATACCCGGATAGTGTCGCCGATGCCCTCTTGCAAAAGAATTGAAAGACCCGCGCTCGAAGCAACAATTCCCTTTGCTCCCATGCCGGCTTCGGTGAGACCCAAGTGGAGCGGATATTTGCAGCGGGAGGCCAGTGAGCGGTAGACATCGACGAGGTCCTGCACTCCGCTTACCTTCGCGCTGAGAATGATCTGATCGGGGCGCAATCCGTACTTTTCGGCAGTGGCGGCCGAATTGAGCGCGCTCATCACCATTGCTTCCATGGTGACTTCACGAGCGTCTTTGGGTTCAGATGAACGTGAATTCTCGTCCATCATGCGGGTGAGCAGCGACTGATCGAGCGATCCCCAATTTACGCCAATGCGCACCGGCTTCTGGTTCTCGACTGCAACTTCCACCATCGTTCGGAAATTTGAATCATCTTTGCGGCCAATTCCGACGTTTCCCGGATTGATTCGGTACTTGGCCAGCGCCCGCGCACAGTCGGGAAATTTCTTGAGCAGAATGTGGCCGTTGTAATGGAAGTCACCGATGATCGGAACATCGATTCCGCGTTTGTCGAGTTGCTCCACAATGTGCGGGAGCGCCGCCGCGGCGTCGTCATTATTTACGGTCACGCGCACGAGTTCCGATCCGGCGCGCGCCAGAGACGCGATCTGCTCGACGCTAGAAGCCACGTCAGCAGTATCGGTGTTGGTCATAGACTGCACCACAACGGGTGCATCTGCGCCGACGCGGACCTTGCCGATGGTGCAGGTGACAGATTTACGGCGTTGGATTGATGCCATGTGGAAGGTTCAGTTTAACAGTTCAGGTTACGAACCGTCAGCCTGCGGCAAGAGAACTCGCGTCGGAATCCTGAATTTCAGGGCAACTTGACCGGGAGCCCTCATAGCACGTAATATAGTGCTATACGTGCTGCACGTATAAAAGTGCTATGAAAGCAAACATTACTTTGAAGCTGGATCGCGATCTGTTGCGCAAGGTGCGAGTTCTCGCCGCGGAACGGGACACATCCGTAAGCGCTCTGATGAGTGAGCAGTTGGAAAAGGCCGTTCGCGAGCGGGAAGGATATCAGCAAGCAAAGCGGCGCGCACTGGCGATCTTGAAGAAGGGTTTCGATCTCGGCTATAAACCTCCTGCGTCTCGCGACGAATTGCATGAGCGATAAGTGCTTCATCGACACGAACGTCCTGATTTACGCTCATGATCGTTCAGCGGGCGAGAAGCACCAGCTTGCGATGGACCTCACCGAAAAGACATGGGAATCGGGCAACGGAGTTTTGAGCACACAAGTTCTACAAGAATTCTGCGCCACAGTGCAACGCAAACTTACACGCTACTTATCTCTGGAAGACACCTTTCGTGTCGTACGCGAGTATCTTGCCTGGAATGTTGTGACTAATTCACCGGCATCTGTCCTGCAAGCGATAGAAATTCAATCGCGATACAAGTTGTCCTTTTGGGACGCGCTCATACTGCACGCGGCCGAAGCCGGTGGCGCAGAGATACTCTACACAGAGGACTTCTCGCACGGGCAGGTTTATGGCAAAGTACGCGCCGTAAATCCATTTCTGAAGAGCTGACGGGTGGCTCTTGGGAAAATAGCGTCCCTACGGCAGCCTCTGCGCTATGGTCTTGGCGATGTCGTTGTAAATGACCATTGCGGCGAACAGAATCAGAAATACGAACGCAGCCTGATAGATACGTTCTTTGATCTGGAGGCTGATATCGCGGCGCATCAGGCTTTCGATGAAAAGCAGCAGAATCACGCCGCCATCCATGATGGGGATGGGCAACAGATTGAAGATCCCAAGGTTAAGACTGATGGCTGCGCACAGGGCTAACAGCGGGGTCCAGCCTTTTTCTTGTGCGGCCTCGCCAGTTTGTTGGGCGATACCAATAGGGCCAGAAAACATCTTTGGCGACGCCTTGCGCTGCACCAGTTTCCCCACCAACTGAAGCAAAATGACCGAATAGCGCTTGTTGTCGGCGAGCGAGTGGCTGAAGGCCTCCGATAACGGCAACTTCGTTACTTTGGTCTCGGAGGAATTTCTGAAGCCAAGACGGTAGTGCTGCTCGGGGACGCCGGGAGTATCTGCGAGAACAGGCGTGACCGTGAGAGTAAGATTCTGGGCGCCGCGCTCAATTGAGAGTTGCAGCGGCTTGTTCTTGCTCTGCTGCAACCTGTCGATCATCGCCTGGATCGACGGAACTGGCTTGCCATCCATGGAGATAATCTTGTCGCCCGATTTCAGACCCGCTTTAGCGGCAGGCATGCCATGTTCCAGGTCGCCAATAATAACCGGCTCATAAGGCGTCCACCCTGCCGAACCTGCTCCTGCATCCGTGACGGAGACGGGAACAACGGAACCTTTAATGTCCTGATTGTCGCGTTGAATGGTGAAGCTAAGCGGTTGGTTGGCGCTCAGCAATTGTTTGATTTGAACCTGCTCCCAGGTGGGATTCTGAACGCCATCGATTTGAACGATGCGGTCACCCGGCTTGATACCCTGCTTCTCTGCCGGGGAGCCGTGCTCCACCCAGCCGACGACCGCAGCTTGATCCAAATAAGCGGCGTGCTCGTAATGGACCATGTACACGCCCGTGAGCAGAACAATTGCGAGCAGGATGTTCATCACGGGGCCGGCAATGGCGATCAGGAAACGGTGCCAGCGCGAATGCGACATGAACTCGCGTGGATCGCCGGTGCGCTCATCCATCGGGTTTTCGCCACTCATTTTGACGTAGCCGCCAAAAGGGAGAGCGTTGATTCGGTAGTCGGTTTCGCCTCTGCGGAAGCCGAATAGACGTTTGCCGAAGCCGATGGCAAACTGCTCGACGCGAACGCCCAACGACTTGGCCACGGCATAATGGCCAAACTCATGGATCAAAACCATGAAGCCGATAACAATGACGAAATAAAAAAGTGAGATAAAAAAACTATTCATAGGATTTTGTTAGTTCTGTCGCGTGCCCACGGCGACGGGCGTTTTCCGGATTGTTTGTCCCCCAATACCAGCTACTTTGTCGCGGGCACTGGCCCGGGCCCTCTGGTCTATGCCCAGCACCTCTTTAATAGATTCCAATTTGCCTACCGGCGTTTCAGAAACCACTTCTTCAATTATCGCCGGAATTTCCTGAAATCGGATGCTCCCCTCCAGAAACGCCGAAACGGCAACTTCGTCAGCCGCGTTCAGGGCAATGGTTTTGCCGCCCCCAAGGCGGGCAGCCTCATAGGCCAGCCGCAGACAAGGAAATTTTTCCATGTCAGGAGGGGAAAAATCGAGGTGCCGTAAGTCACTCAGACTAAAGTTCAGGTCGGAAGGAATGCGTTCCGGGTAAGTTAAGGCATACAGGATAGGCAGCCGCATGTCGGTCACTGAAAGTTGAGCAAGAATGCTGCCATCAACGAATTCGACCAGCGAATGAATCGTCGACTGAGGATGAACGATCACCGAGATCTGGTCCGCAGGCATGTTGAACAACCGGCAAGCCTCGATTACTTCGAATCCCTTGTTCATCAAGGTCGCCGAGTCGATGGTAATGCGGTTACCCATTTTCCAGGTAGGGTGATTGAGCGCCTGCTCGACCGTAATATCGGCAAATTTCGATTTCGGCGTATGCAGAAAGGGACCACCGGAAGCGGTCAGCCAGATGCGCCGGACTTCTTCCATTCGTCCGCCACGCAGGCATTGGTGGACGGCGTTATGCTCGCTATCGATAGGGAGGAGCGGTTTGCCTTGCCGACGAGCTTCGCTGGTGATGAGTTCTCCTGCGGCAACCAGACATTCCTTATTTGCCAGGCCTACGCTCTTACCCGCCCGCACAGCTTCATACGTAGCTTCGAGGCCCGCGACCCCGACAATTGCGCTCACTACAAAATCCACTTCAGGATGCGTGGCTATCTGGATATTTCCGGCCGCACCGTGAGTCACTTCGACGTCACTGATGCCAACGGACTTCAGCCGCGATCTGAGGTTCGCGGCATGGGATTCGGCAGCTACTGAAATTAAACGCGGATGCCAGCGCTGGGCCTGCTCAAACGCAAGTTCAACATTGCGTCCCGCTGCCAGCGTAACTACCTGAAACCGGTCAGGAAAGGACCCAACCACACTCAGGGTGCTGCGGCCGATGCTACCGGTCGACCCCAAAATCGCAATGCGCTTCATGGATGTAGATATGGTACTAGAAAGGCGCAGCGCACCCTGACTTTACGCCTCGCCATTTTTAAAAACACCTTCGTTGCCTCTGGATTCATTGAACTTGGCGGTGACTCCGGTAACTGCAAAGCGCCGATGTGACAAAGTCCGGTCTGTCCTGAATTCTATAATCGCGGCGTGGGCCAGGCATCCAAAGCCGGAGCGGTGTTTCTGTTCGTTTTTGGCTTGCCGTTTTTTGGGTTTGGCTTGTTTTTCGCATTTGCAATGTTGTCCTCTTCGCCCGCGATCCACAAAAGCGGCGACCCAATAGCAGGAGCAATCTTCGGATTTGTTTTTGCGCTGATCGGCGCCGGGCTGATGTTCGGGGCGATCTACGGATATCAGAAACTGAAACAGGAGGATGCGAGTAAGAGAGCGAATCCTGGTGCTCCGTGGCTTTGGCGGTCCGACTGGGCGAACGGTAAATCCCTGAGCTTGACTCGTAATTCCGCAATCGGCTGGTGGATTGGAACAATCCTAGGAAGCATGATTGCGGTGTCGGTGGTGATTACCGCGCTGCCGCCATTGTTGCGTAATTCTGATCCCAAGGCTCTGATCCTCATTGGTTTCTGCCTCTTGCCTTTGATCCCGCTGGTGGGAGCATTGCGGGCCACCATACGTCGTGAGCGCTATGGGGAAACTTATTTCGAATTCAGCTCGTTGCCATTTTCTCCGGGTCGGCGCGTCAGCGGGCAAATACAGCTGCGGCTGCCTACTTTGGCTCCGCACGGGGTGGACCTACGGCTTTCCTGCATTCGTCGAATTGTGACGGGCTCAGGCAAGGAACAAACCACAAATGAAATTGTGCTCTGGCAGGACCAGAAAAATGTGCGGCAGGAGACGCTGTCAGTAGGGCCGTTGGGCACAGCGATTCCGGTGGATTTTGGCGTTCCCCAAGACGCTTACGAAACCAACCATGACAAAGTAAGCGACCAGTTGCTCTGGATCCTGGTGGCCAAGGCTGACGTTCCGGGTGTGGACTATTCGGACAAGTTCGAGCTTCCGGTGTTTCGAACCGAAGCGAGTGCAGGATCGACTGCCGCTGCTGCAAACTTTACGACGTCCGGTTTCGCGCCTTCGTTTAGTTCGGCTGCGGCCGGAACGGCTCCCGCATTCGAGTCCGATTCGTCAGAGGTTTCCGCACCCAGGAATCCGAAAGTAGTGGTGTCAATGACGGATGATGGCTCGACGGAATTCTTCTTTCCCGCATTTCGAAACCCCGGACTGACACTTGGGTTGTTTGCGTTTACGGTGGTCTGGACAGGGGTTGTTTATTTCCTCGCGCATTCGCAAGCGCCATGGTTTTTTGCCGTGGTATTCGCGGTTTTTGATTTGATTCCGATTTATGGATTCCTCCAGAGCGCATTCGGAAGCGCGCGAATCGTGGTGGGCAAAGGCAAGATAATTTCATGGCACAACATGTTTGGTGTTGGTGCTCCGTGCGAAATCCTATTTAGCGACATTCAAGCCGTTGTGGCCGGCATGGGGCTTCAGGGTGCGAATGCAAACCGTGGGTCCTACCGTGTGCAGGTGCAGACGAAGGACGGGAAAAATTTATCGCTCGCTGACAACATTTCGGATCGGCAGGAGGCGCGCTGGGTCGTTGGAGAAATTGAAAAGCTCGCCGGACTCAAAACCGACACTCACGTGGCTCTACAGGATTCATTCGGCCATGACTACTCACGGCCGCCGCAGCGTCAGATGTCAGCCACATCGCGTCCGACGCTCACCCGTCCCAACAAGATGGCCGCCATTCTCGGCACTGCGATATTTTTGATGTGGATGGGATTCGTCGTTCAGAAGATGAATACCGTTCGGCACACGACATCGGCGCAGCGCTCGTCTGCAGTCACAAACCTGCACAGTGGTTCCGCTCGCATAACCTACGCTCCGCTTAGCGATGAAGACGTAGAACGCATTCAGCAATTACCGATTCAAAAACAAGCCGAGGAGCTGCTGGAGCGTGCCATTGAGCATGATCCGAGGGCGCTCGATCTTTTTGAACAGAACATCGAGTCTGCGGATAGGTTGGGGAAGATCAAGCTGACCGAGCGGATGAAAGAACTTGAACGGCGCTCAGAATATTCCACCGATCTTCGGGTACGTTATGCGAATGCCGATTTGAATTTGTCCATGGACGGCTGGCAGAGAACGGACGAAGCTGCCGACAAACTGATCGAGCGCGCCCGTAGCGATGCTCAATATCGCGCAACCGCCGTTTACTTCATGGGAATGATGGCAGGCCGTGGCGTTGCGTACGATCGCATCTATCCTGCGTTGCTGGAGTATGCGAAGCACGACCCCAGCGAAGGCGTGCGGGTATGGGCGGTCGAAGGAATGCGCTATTTAGGTACGGATGAAGCTCTCGACCAGTTACTTGATTCTTTTGAGAACGACCCTTCCAATCTGGTCCGCCATCGTGCTGGCTGCAATGTTTCCGATTGCGGCAACTTCAAACGCGCCCAACGAATGCGTATGGTCCCCTATCTGATATCGCTGACACAGGACCCAGGCACCACACCACAAATGCGAGATTGGAGCTTCCTAGCGCTGCATGAAATTACGGACGAGAAGCTTGCCAACGACGCTTCAGTCTGGCAGAACTGGTACGACCAGCACGGCAACGAGAAACTTGTGGAATTCGAAAAAACCGATTGGTGGCGAGTTCGCGGCGATGAATAACGGCGTCTGACGTCGCGTTACAGAATTACAGCAATAAGAAACGCTCTCAAGGGTGGGTAGCGAAGCCCTTCCGGCGCTGTTCACTGTAACGATGCAGCGCATCGCTGATGATGGGGTAGGCTTCTGCAGCAGGACGAATCTGGTCCACCTCGACCGCCTTGCCTTCCAGTTGTTTGTAATCCTGAAAAAATCGGCGCAGCATCAGCAAGCGATGTTGCGGCATCTGGTCGGCCTCGGTATAGCTATTGAACTCCGGGTCTTTGGTGGCAACGGCGATGATCTTGTGGTCCTTTTTGCCGGAGTCAATCATCGTCATCAACCCGATTGCGCGGGCATAGATCATTGTCAAGGGCACGACTGCCTCCTGGCATAGCACCAGCACATCGAGTGGGTCTTCATCTTCGGCGAGGGTCTGTGGGATGAAGCCGTAGTTCGCCGGATAGTAAACCGCAGAGTAGAGGACGCGGTCGAGCTTGATCAGTCCACTGGCTTTATCGAGTTCGTACTTGACGCTGGAGCCGAACGGGATCTCGACAATGCTGTTGAATTCCTGTGGCAGTTTGCTGCCGGGAGTAACGTCGTGCCAGGGATGGATCATGCGATTTCATTTTAGCGGAATCGTGACTACCGGCAGCGTCTATCGGCCAGTCGGAGCCGTCTGCGTTGGCTTGACCCGGTTTTCTGCCGCGAGTAGAGTTTGATTAGATGTCCGCGCAAAACAGCAAAATCCTGAAGTTCGGCAGCGCTATCGTGATCATTGTGCTGGCGCTCGGATATCTTGCCTACACCGGCGTGCAGGAAAGCAAAAGCTATTACGTCACCATCAAGGAACTGCGGGGAATGGGCGACGGCGCATACAGTAAGCGGTTGCGGGTGGCGGGGAACGTGGTGCCGGGATCGATTAAACGCAGTGGCACGAACGTGAACTTCGCGCTGACTGAGAACGACCAGGTGCTCAACATTGTGTATAACGGAACCGAACCACCGCCGGACACATTCAAGGACAACGCTCAGGCCCTGGCGGAGGGCAAGTTCGGACGGGATGGGGTCTTCTACGCGAAACAAATACAGGCCAAGTGCGCTTCCAAGTACGCCCCACAGCAGCAAGGCAAGCCCGCCAGCGGATCCTCTAATATGAGCGCGCTCCCGAAGTCCGCCAATTCCCCCTACAACTAATCACTCGCCAATCGCGCGAGGAACCTCAGCCGCACATAATCGGCTGTCCACTGTCCTGAGGCGTCGCACAATGCGGGACGAAGTATTTCTGTGACATCATCCAGAAAAGCTGCGCATTTGTTTTCTGGCACGCTGCTCGTAAAAGGGATGGCGAAAGTTTCCAGCCAGCCACGCATTCCAGTTGGAAGCGGCGTCGGGCGCGGAATCAGTTCGATATATTCAACGTTGAATCCGGCTCGCTCGAGACGTTGCCGATGCTCCTCGCTGGATGGGAAATACCACGGAATTACTGCAGCCGAATTTTCGACTCCGTAATTTTCAAGCGTGGCGCAGAGAGCAATCGTTATTACGGCAACGTTGCCGTGACCACCCATTTCAGCGACGAAGCGACCTTCTGGCTTGAGCGCGCGGCGCACACCTTGAATCACCACGTCAGGATCGCGCTTCATCCAGTGCAGGGCCGCATTTGAGAAGACAGCATCGAATTCTGCCTCGAAATTGAGTTGATAGGCATCAACAACCCGCGCGTCAATATCTCGTCGCTTGGCTGCAGTGATCATATCGGCGGAGGCATCCACTCCAATGACGTCAGCGCCTTTGGCAATTATTTTTTCTGTGAGCGCGCCATCACCGCAGCCGAGATCGAGGATGCGCTCGCCAGGTTGTGGATTCAGCAGGTCGAGGACCGGCTCCCCTAAATCGGAAACGAATCGCGCGTTTTCAGCATAACGGGAAGAGTTCCATTGCTGACGGGGAGTTTCGAGCGCCATGCGATCATCATATTTCACCAACCGGAAGCGCCGCTGGATTTGCGAGGTGCTATAAAGAATGCTTCTTCATCCATGATTGACGCTCAATCCAGTTCCGGCATTGTTGTCGCAGATGGCCTGATCAAGCAGTTCGGACGCTTCGCAGCGTTGCGCGGAGTCACGGCCCAGTTCGCAGCTGGGAAGTTGTACGTGATCGTCGGTGATAATGGCGCGGGCAAGACCACATTTCTGCGGACGGTCGCAGGTCTGGCGCCGCAAACTCACGGGAAAATTTCCGTTCTCGGCAGCAGCAAGATTAAAAATGTGCGCGCGCAGATCGGGTACATGGCGCACCCCTCGCTGCTTTACGACGAAATGACTGGGATCGAGAACCTGAGTTATTTCGCGGGACTCTATGGGCTTCCATTGAGCAGATGCCGTGAAGTCATGGCCGCCGTCAAACTAGATCCCGACCTGGAACGCCCGATAGGCCAATACTCGCAAGGAATGCGGCAACGAATGTCGCTTGCGCGTGCCATTTTGAATGACCCTAAATTACTTCTGCTGGATGAGCCTTTTTCAAATGTCGATCTTCGTTCAGCGCACGAGATGGTCGGCCTGCTCGCGCAGATGCGCGATCGCGGCAAGACGCTCTTCGTGGTGACCCATCAGCCGGGGCTGCTCGAATCGATTGCGGACGAATTTGTCTGGATGGAAGCGGGAAAAATTACCAGGCGCACGCCCCATCTACAGGTGCCGCAATGAGTTTTTTCGCGATCACTCGCGCGACGCTCGCCAAGGACATTCGCCTGGAGTGGCGTTCGAAGGATGCGATCAACGCCATGTTGTTTTTTGGCCTGCTTGTAGTGGTGATTTTCAGTTTCGCTTTCGATCCCACTGCGGAAGAATCGCGAAGAATTGCAGGCGGCCTGATCTGGGTAGCATTCTTGTTCGCTGCAGTAGTTGCTTTGAACCAGACATGGGCCCGCGAGCTGCGCAACCAGGTGCTGGACGCGTACCGGGTGTCGCCAGCGGCTGCGAATCCGTTATTCCTGGCGAAAGCGTTGGGCAATTTTATTTTCGTGTGTGTGCTGGAGGCGCTGATGACGCCATTATTCATCGCGTTCTACAAGCTGCGTGCTCTAGGCCCGGCTTGGGAGCTCGCGCCTATCGCGCTGCTAGGCACGTGGGCCCTCGTAATCAACGGAACATTTTTTGCGGCAATCTCGCTGCGAACTCGCAGCCGCGAAATCATGTTGCCGCTGCTTTTGTTCCCCATTTCCATTCCAGCGCTTTTGGGGATGGTGAATGCGACGACGGCAGTTCTGAGCGGGGAAGAGTCCGCGTGGTTTTGGATCGCCCTGCTGCTGGCGTATGATGTCGTGTTCACCACAGTATCCCTGTTGCTATTTGAGCTGGTGCTCGAAGCCGAATGAGACGAGGCTTTACATTACTCGCGCTTGCCACTGCGCTCCTGCTCAGTTTCGCGCTCTACGAAGCGTTAATCGCCGCGCCTACTGAGCAGACAATGGGCGACGTGCAACGCATCTTCTACTACCACGTGCCATCGGCGTGGACAGCGTTCGTGCTGTTCCTCATCAATTTCGTTTCCTCGATCGTTTACCTTATTCGCCGTAATCCAAAAGCAGACATACTGGCGCTGGTCAGCGCTGAAGTCGGAGTGGTCTTCTGCACAGTGGTTATTGTTACCGGCCCCATATGGGCAAGGCCGGTGTGGGGAATTTGGTGGGCGCCCGGTGACATCCGTCTCACCACCACGCTGGTGTTGTGGCTGATCTACATCAGCTATTTAATTCTGCGGCGAATGTCGACCGGCGGTAGAACGCCTGTGATCGCCGCGGTCGTCGCGATTTTCGGTGCGCTGGATGTTCCCCTGGTTTATTTCTCTATATGGTTTTTCCGCACTCAGCACCCTTCGCCTGTAATTGGCGGTGGCGGATCGCTTGATCCGAGAATGGCACACGTTTTGTTGATTAACTGGGCGGCATTTTTATGCCTGGCGTGGCTGCTCTCATGGGTGCGTTGCGAGCTCGAAGTCGCGACACGTAGAGTGGACGAAGCGCAGGCCCTGGAATCACTGCGGGAGAGCTCGCGATGAACTCGATGCATTACCTCTATGCTGCATACATTGCGACCTGGCTGATCCACGGATCGTATTTAACGATTCTCGTGCGCAAGTATGCGAGAGTGCGAAGGGAAATGGAGAGGCTGAGGAAATAAACACCCATTCAGCAATCAGCACTCAGCGACTCGGCCGTCATGCGAGATTGGACATATGGTTTCAGACCTGACCGACATCACGAGCCACTGACGACTACCCACTTTTTTCTTCCTCGGCATCTTTGAATGAATCCCCCTGCATCAGACAATGAAGAAGCGCCGATCCCTCAAAGTTGAGTCTGTAGGGGCAAACTTGACAGCCTATCCGTCAGATGTTTAAGTATTTACTTACTTTCAGCCATTTAGGTCGCGGGTGCGCAGGTCTGCCGGATAGGCCAAACCAAACCCCAACCAGGCATGCATTTCAGGGATTGGGGTAATCGCGCTTCGGGCGGCATTCTCCCATATATTCTCCAGGAAACGGGAACTCGGAGGGTTCTGATGGTTAATCGCAGTGGGGTGGGACCAGCTTTTGCGCGTGTACGCGGCCTGGTTTTGCTGGTTCTTCTGGTCCTCGGCGCGGTACTTTTATTCAAGCACGACGCCGCAACGCCACATTCCAAGTCGCAGGCTTCCGCTCCCTCCGAGATTCAGGCTTCGCTTGCGCGTCTTCCCATCAGTTTTGAACCGAATCAGGGCCAGAGCGATACCCAGGTACAATTCCTGGCGCACGGACATGGATATGGGCTGTACTTAACGCAATCTGAGGCGGTTCTGATACTGCCGGAGCATTCGCGAGGTGGATTGCGGCAGGTGCCGGTGGAGATGCAGCTTGCCGGAGCAAATCAGCATACCGAGATGACCGGCGCGGATCGACTCGCGGGCCACAGCAACTACTTCATCGGAAATGATTCCTCACGGTGGTTGCGCAATATTCCGCAATTTGGACGGGTTCAGTACCGTCAAGTTTATCCCGGTATCGATCTCGCCTTTTATGGAAATCAGAATCAGCTCGAATATGACTTCGAAGTTTCGCCGGGAAGCGACGCGGATCAGATCGCGCTGAATTTCAAAGGCGCGAGTAATGTTTCGGTCGCCGCTAATGGCGATCTGGTGCTTGGCTTGGATGGGCGGGAACTGCGTTTTAAGTCGCCGCATATTTATCAGAAGTCATCGGCTGGAGTTCAAACGGTTGCCGGTTCGTTCGTGATGCGCGGCGGGAACAGTGCCGGATTCGAAATCGGCCCGTATGATCGCAGCCGGACATTGGTGATCGACCCGGTGCTGGCGTTTTCGAGTTATTTAGGTGGGACGGGCGACGAGAGCTGTACTGCCATTACCAGCGCGACTGCAGGTTTTGTCCCGCATTGCCCTGCAATTACGATCGATTCAGGCGGCAGGATCTACGTCGCCGGGGCAACGGACTCGACAGGAACGTTCAGCGCAGTCGCTCCGAACACGAGCAACACGAAGGGCGGAAGTCAAAACGTCTTTGTGTCGCGTATTAGTCTCAGCACGGTTGCGGGCGTGATCAACTCCAACCTTGATTACGTGACCTACATTGGAGGTGCCGCCCCGGCGAATGCGGTTATTCAATATCCGTCGGGCATTGGGGTGGACAACGGATTCAATGTGTACGTAGCCGGCACCACTAATGCATCCGACTATCCCACCACCGCTTCGGCTTTCCAGACGTCAGTCACTTCGGCGGGGAACCATGTTTTCGTCTCCAAGATAGATCCAACAGGATCGCTCAACGTTTATTCAACTTATCTATCCGGGGACGGAGTTGATACGGCTTCGAACATGGCTGTTGACAGTCAAGGCCGGGTGTATGTGATTGGAACCACGACGTCGACAAACTTTCCACACACTATAGGCGCCCTGCAAGCCGGCCCCAACGCGATGAACCAATTCTTCTTCAGCAAAGTAAATCCAGCGCTGAATACGGTGAACAGCCTGCAGTATTCGACCTACATTGGAGGCGGCACTCGTGCGAACGGTGTCGTGGTTGGCGGGGCAATCTCGGTGGATGCGAAGTTCAACGTTTATTTAGCTGGTGGCACCAACTTCAGCGACATGGGAACGCCGCCCAACCCATGGATTGTGAATGCATATAAGTCTGCGCCGCTGGGCGGTATCGATGTCTGGGCCGCCAAACTGAACGCCCCTCTGGCGAATACGCAGCAATATAGCCTTGCGTATGGAACTTATTTCGGCGGAACCGGCAGTGATGTTGCCTATGGAATAGCTAATGATGGCACCAACACTTACATCACCGGATCGACGGATTCAACCGACATTACGGTTCCAACCACGACATCAGCGTTCCAGAAAACGAACGGTGGCGGCGCAAGCGATGCTTTCGTCGCGAAATTTGGAGTACCCGCAGTGACGGGTACGACTCAGGGCACCGTGCCGCTGGATTACTTCAGCTATTTGGGCGGAGGGGCGGAAGACGTCGGGCTAGGAATTGTTGCGGACACATTAGGGAATGCATATGTCACGGGGTTTACGGGTGGCGGGTTTCCGGTGACCTCGAATGCATTTCAGGGAGCCTTCGGAGGAGTTGACGACGCCTT